>NZ_AHCD03000030.1 GCF_000238295.3 Pseudoalteromonas rubra | reverse complement strand
AAGACAAACTTAATTAATAAAAATTAAGCTTTCTTAGGACGAACCAGAACGTCTACCAAAGTCCAGGATGTTTTCTTAGGGGGTGGTGACGCACATTCATGGATAGTCATTTTATTCAAACGACCCCTTACATGCTCTGACCGCCCCAAACGCAAAAGCCCCGGCCAAAAGGCCGGGGCTTTCAAGACAAACTTAATTAATAAAAATTAAGCTTTCTTAGGACGAACCAGAACGTCTACCAAAGTCCAGGATGTTTTCTTAGGGGGTTTTGGTGGTGACGCACATCCATGGATAGTCATTCTATTCAGGCAACCCCAAAAATAACCTGACCGCCCCAAATGCAAAAGTTCAATTTAGTTAAAAACTAAAATTAAGCTTTCTTAGGACGAACCAGAACGTCTACCAAAGTCCAGAATGTTTTCTTAGGGGGTTTTGGTGGTGACGCACATTCACGGATAGTCATTTTATTCAAACGACCCCTTACATGCTCTGACCGCCCCAAACGCAAAAGCCCCGGCCAAAAGGCCGGGGCTTTCAAGACAAACTTAATTAATAAAAATTAAGCTTTCTTAGGACGAACCAGAACGTCTACCAAAGTCCAGGATGTTTTCTTAGGGGGTGGTGACGCACATTCATGGATAGTCATTTTATTCAAACGACCCCTTACATGCTCTGACCGCCCCAAACGCAAAAGCCCCGGCCAAAAGGCCGGGGCTTTCAAGACAAACTTAATTAATAAAAATTAAGCTTTCTTAGGACGAACCAGAACGTCTACCAAAGTCCAGGATGTTTTCTTAGGGGGTGGTGACGCACATTCATGGATAGTCATTTTATTCAAACGACCCCTTACATGCTCTGACCGCCCCAAACGCAAAAGCCCCGGCCAAAAGGCCGGGGCTTTCAAGACAAACTTAATTAATAAAAATTAAGCTTTCTTAGGACGAACCAGAACGTCTACCAAAGTCCAGGATGTTTTCTTAGGGGGTGGTGACGCACATTCATGGATAGTCATTTTATTCAAACGACCCCTTACATGCTCTGACCGCCCCAAACGCAAAAGCCCCGGCCAAAAGGCCGGGGCTTTCAAGACAAACTTAATTAATAAAAATTAAGCTTTCTTAGGACGAACCAGAACGTCTACCAAAGTCCAAGATTTTTTCTTAGAGATCGGTGCACATTCACGGATAGTCACTGTATCGCCTGCTTGCGCAGTATTGTTTTCATCATGTGCGTGCAACTTAGTTGTACGCTTGATGAATTTACCGTAGATCGGGTGCTTAACCTGACGCTCGATAGCAACAACGATTGACTTGTCCATTTTGTCGCTAACTACACGACCTTGAAGAGTACGGATCTTATCGCTCATTATGCACCTGCCTTCTGGTTGATAACCGTTTTAACACGCGCAATATTGCGACGTACTTTTTTCAGCTCGTGAGTTTGAGCCAGCTGACCAGTGCTCGCTTGCATGCGCAGGTTGAACTGCTCACGCAGAAGCTCTAGAAGTTCAGCATTTAGCTCTTCTACGCTTTTGTCTTTAAGTTCGCTAGCTTTCATTTACATTACCGTCCGAGTTACAAAAGTGGTTTTGAAAGGTAATTTACGAGCAGCTAGGTTGAATGCTTCGCGAGCAAGCTCTTCCGGCACACCTTCCATCTCGTAAAGTACTTTACCAGGCTGAATTTCAGCAACCCAGTATTCAACAGAACCTTTACCTTTACCCATACGAACTTCAAGCGGCTTTTCTGTAATTGGCTTATCTGGGAACACACGGATCCAGATTTTACCTTGACGCTTTACGTGACGTGTCATAGCACGACGAGCTGCTTCGATTTGACGAGCAGTCATACGGCCACGGCCAGTCGCTTTCAAGCCGAAAGAACCGAAGCTAACTTTATTACCGCTAGTTGCAAGACCACGGTTGCGGCCTTTGTGCACTTTACGGAATTTTGTACGTTTTGGCTGTAACATTAGTCGCTACCTCTTACTTAGCACTTTTTTTAGCTTTCTTCGGAGCGCGCTTGGCTGGCTTCTCAGCTTCTTGTTTCAGTGGAAGACCACCGATAACTTCGCCTTTGAAGATCCAAACTTTAACACCGATGATACCGTAAGTGGTCAAAGCTTCAGAAGTTGCGTAGTCGATGTCAGCACGTAGAGTGTGTAGAGGTACACGACCTTCACGGTACCACTCAGAACGTGCGATTTCAGCACCGCCTAGACGGCCGCTAACTTCAACTTTGATACCCTTTGCACCCAGACGCATTGCGTTCTGTACCGCGCGCTTCATCGCACGACGGAACATAACACGACGCTCTAGCTGTGAAGAGATACCGTCAGCAACTAGTTGTGCATCAAGCTCTGGCTTACGTACTTCTGCGATGTTGATTTGCGCAGGTACACCAGCAAGCTTAGTTACAGCGTGGCGAAGCTTTTCAACGTCTTCACCTTTTTTACCGATAACAACACCAGGACGAGCTGTGTGAATTGTTACACGGATAGATTTAGCTGGACGCTCAATAACGATTTTAGACACAGAAGCGTTTTTCAATTCCTTAGTAAGGTATTGACGCACTTTGTGATCACCAAAAAGCTGCTCAGAGAAATCTTTTGAATTCGCGTACCAGGTAGAAACCCAAGGCTTTGAGATACCTAGGCGAATACCAGTAGGATGAACTTTTTGTCCCATTACTTATATCTCCTAGCTATCTGAAACCACAACAGTGATGTGGCTTGAACGCTTAAGGATGCGGTCTGCGCGTCCTTTAGCACGTGGCATAATACGTTTCATTGTAGGACCTTCGTCTACAAATACTTTAGCCACTTTAAGCTCATCAATGTCAGCACCTTCGTTGTGCTCCGCGTTAGCGATAGCAGACTCAAGTACTTTCTTAACTAATACAGCCGCTTTCTTTGGGCTGTACGCTAGGATTTCTAGCGCGCGATCAACCGGAAGTCCGCGGATCTGATCTGCAACTAGACGTGCTTTTTGCGCCGAACCAGAGGCGAATTTGTGTTTAGCTAATGCTTCCATCATACCCTCCGATTAACGCTTTTTAGCTTTCTTATCCGCAGCGTGACCGCGGTAAGTACGTGTAGGTGCAAATTCACCTAGTTTGTGACCGATCATTTCGTCTGTAACGAATACAGGTACGTGCTGACGACCATTATGGACAGCGATGGTCAATCCGATCATGTTAGGGATGATCATTGAACGACGGCTCCAAGTCTTGATAGGCTTCTTGTCACCGCTTTCCAACGCCTTCTCTACCTTCTTCAGCAAGTGTAGGTCAATGAATGGACCCTTCTTGAGAGAACGTGGCATGGCAATTCCTCAACTATTACTTAGTACGACGACGTACGATAAATTTATCAGTACGCTTGTTCTTACGTGTCTTAGCACCTTTAGTCGGCTTACCCCATGGAGACACAGGGTGACGACCACCAGATGTACGACCCTCACCACCACCGTGTGGGTGGTCTACCGGGTTCATGGCAACACCACGAACTGTAGGACGAACACCACGCCAGCGAGTTGCACCAGCTTTACCTAGTGAACGTAGCATGTGTTCAGCGTTACCTACTTCACCGATAGTTGCGCGACAATCCGCTTCAACTTTACGCATTTCGCCTGAACGTAGACGTAGAGTCACGTACTGGCCTTCACGCGCTAGGATCTGTACATATGCACCAGCAGAACGGGCAATCTGAGCACCTTTACCAGGCTTAAGCTCAACATTGTGTACCGTTGTACCTACTGGGATGTTACGCATAGGCATTGCATTACCAGCTTTGATTGGTGCATCAACACCAGACTGGATTGCATCACCTGCTTGAACACCTTTAGGTGCGATGATGTAACGACGCTCACCGTCTGCATATAATACAAGAGCGATGTTTGCGCTACGGTTAGGATCGTACTCTAGACGCTCTACTTTAGCTGGGATGCCATCTTTAGTGCGTTTAAAGTCGATTACACGGTAGTGTTGCTTGTGACCACCACCGATGTGACGAACCGTGATACGACCGTTGTTGTTACGACCACCTGATTTAGAGTTTTTCTCTAATAGCGGAGCGTAAGGCTTACCCTTGTGCAGATCAGGGTTAACCACTTTAACGACGTGACGACGACCCGCAGAAGTTGGTTTACACTTTTGAAGTGCCATAATTCTAACTCCCCTTATTACTCGGCGCCGCCGACAAAGTCTAGCTCGCTGCCTTCTTTAAGAGTAACGTAGGCTTTCTTCCAGTCTGAACGACGGCCGAAACGCATGCCTGTACGCTTAGTTTTACCCTTAACATTTAGCGTGCGAACACCAGTTACTTCTACTTCGAAAAGCTTCTCAACAGCAGCTTTGATTTCTGCTTTGTTTGCATCTTTAACTACTTTGAAAACAATCGTGTTGTTCTCTTCAGCAGACACAGTGCTTTTCTCAGAGATGTGTGGAGCAAGGATTACTTTTAAAAGACGTTCTTCACGGATCATGCTAGCGCCTCCTCAAGTTGCTTAACAGCAGCAGCAGTAATCAGTACCTTATCGAAAGCGATTAGGCTTACTGGGTCGATGCCAGCTACATCACGCGTGTCAACCTTGTACAGGTTACGTGCAGAAAGGAATAGATTCTCATCTACTTCTTCAGTCACGATTAATACGTCTTTAAGCTCAAGCTCTTTCAGCTTAGCTACTAGTTCTTTAGTCTTTGGTGCTTCTAGACCAAATTCTTCAACAACTACTAGACGATCTTGACGAACAAGCTCAGAAAGAATGCTCTTGATCGCACCGCGATACATCTTACGGTTAACTTTTTGGCTGTGATCTTGCGGCTTAGCTGCAAAGCTCACACCACCGCTGCGCCAGATTGGGCTGCGGATTGTACCAGCACGTGCACGGCCAGTACCTTTTTGGCGGAATGGTTTTTTACCACCACCAGCAACTTCAGAACGTGTCTTCTGAGCTTTAGTACCCTGACGAGCACCTGCTGCGAAAGCAACAACTACTTGGTGTACTAATGCTTCGTTAAACTCACGTCCAAAAGTAGCTTCGGAAACTTCAAGCGCACCAGCGCCTTTAATTGCTAATTCCATCACTAAATCTCCAGGACTTAAGCTTTAACAGCTGGTTTAACGATAACGTCGCCGCCGATAGCGCCAGGTACTGCACCTTTAACTAAAAGCAGATTACGCTCAGCGTCAACACGTACTAGCTCTAGGTTCTGAGTAGTTGTTTGCACATTACCCATTTGACCAGCCATTTTCTTACCTTTAAACACCTTACCAGGTGATTGGTTTTGACCGATTGAACCAGGAGCACGGTGAGATAGAGAGTTACCGTGAGTAGCGTCTTGTGTGCTGAAATTCCAGCGCTTAACACCACCTTGGAAACCTTTACCTTTTGAAGTACCAGTAACGTCTACTTTGTTTACTTCGTTGAATAGCTCAACAGTAAGCTCAGCACCTACTTCAAACTCACCTTCACCGCCGTTAAGACGGAATTCCCACAGGCCGCGACCCGCTTCAACACCAGCTTTAGCGAAGTGACCCGCTTCTGGTTTGTTTACACGGCTTGCTTTTTTCTCGCCTGCAGTAACTTGAAGCGCGTCATAACCGTCTGTTGCGTCAGATTTGATCTGAGTAACACGGTTAGGAGTCGCTTCGATAACTGTCACAGGGATAGATACACCATCTTCAGTGAAGATGCGTGTCATACCCACTTTACGACCGACTAGACCTAATGCCATTTTCCTAAAACCTCTCTAATCTTTCGATTAACCCAGGCTGATTTGAACATCAACACCAGCAGCAAGGTCTAGGCGCATTAGAGCGTCTACAGTCTTGTCAGTTGGTTCTACGATGTCGATCAGACGTTTGTGGGTGCGGATTTCATACTGATCACGCGCGTCTTTGTTTACGTGCGGAGAGATCAATACAGTGAAACGTTCAAAGCGAGTAGGAAGTGGGATTGGACCACGTACCTGAGCGCCAGTGCGTTTCGCAGTTTCCACGATTTCCGCCGTTGATTGGTCAATCAAACGGTGGTCAAAAGCTTTTAGGCGAATACGAATGCGTTGATTTGACATTCTTAAACCTCAATTAAAAGAGCATTTAAAAAGAGCATAAAAAAACCCCCGAGGCCATCTCAAAATATAAGAGGTCGGTTGTTCTTCTATTTCTACCATTGAACTCCAAATCGGAGTTCCTGTTTACGTGCCTGAAATCCAGGCCTATGTATGACTTTCGTGTGACGAATCACAGAAAGTTTGAGCATTATAATGAGACTGGCGATAAATGCAACAATTATTGCAAAATTATTTGTTGCATGGCTCGTCCTCACTGTAAGTGGCACAAGGGGTCTATACTTTATACAAAGGATTGCCTGCACCGTCCTTGTCATTGTACTGACACAAATGGTCAGTCCAGTTAAAGCCTGATATTCTATACAGCAAAAATACGAATCTGGTACTGCTATGCGCTTACTTTCTCAGGGGCTCAACCGAGTGGCCCAATGGACCAACTGCTTACTGGTCAGAAGCAAACTGTTGCCGGCTGACCCCGTGTCGCAGTTCAACCTGGACCCAAGCTTGCCCACCTTTTATGTTGCCCGACTCAACTCGCGGGCGGATCTGGCTGCACTCAATGCGATGTGTAAAAAGCTGGGACTGCCAAGCCCGATGCAGGATCAGGTTTTAGGGAGTAAAACACTGCCGCGCTTTATTGGTATCAAAAACCCTACGCCCCTGCTGAGCAAAACCGCAGGGCCCAGCCCGGCCATTGATCAGGGTAAAGCGATTTTCTCTGCATTGCGTGCCCACCCGGACATCAAAGCACAAGTGATCCCGGTGACTGTGTTGTGGGGCCGTAATCCTGGTAAAGAAAAGCCTGGTATAGGTACCTTATTCAGCCATTCATTGACCCCCAGCTGGTTACGCAAGGCCATGGTCGTGCTGTTTTCTGGTCGCGACAACCTGGTGCGCTTCTCTGCCCCCATCGCCCTGGATCAGCTCATGACAGACAAAGCGGACGTCGACGAGTTACCTCATAAACTGCTGCGCGTAGCTCGGGTACATTTTCACCGTCAAAAGTTGGCTGCAACCGGACCCAGATTACCGTCGCGCGAAGCTCTGTTCAATTCCCTGCTGGCTGCCCCCACAGTCAAACGCGCCATTGCCGATGAAGCCAAATCTAAAGGGTTGAGTCATGATGAGGCACGCTTAAAAGCGCTGGAGCTGCTGGAAGAAGTTGCCGCCAACTATTCAGAAGCCATGGTTCGCGTGGGCGATCGCGTATTGACCTGGCTGTGGAATAAACTCTATAACGGCATCGAAGTCAAAAATGCCGAACGGGTGCATGACCTGGCCGATAAAGGCCACGAAATCATTTATGTGCCCTGCCATCGCAGCCACATGGATTACCTGCTGCTGACCTACGTGATTTATCACCAGGGTCTGGTACCGCCACATATTGCAGCCGGGGTGAACCTGAACTTCTTCCCGGCCGGTGGCATTTTCAGACGCTGTGGCGCGTTCTTTATTCGTCGCTCATTTGCCGGTAACAAACTCTACTCCACAATTTTTAAAGAGTATCTGACTCAGCTGTTCATTAAAGGTTATTCAGTCAAGTTTTACACCGAAGGTGGCCGCAGTCGCACAGGGCGCTTATTGCCACCCAAAACCGGCATGCTGGCCATGACGATGCAATCTATGTTGCGCGGGATCGATCGACCCATCTCCATCGTCCCGGTCTACATCGGCTACGAGCATGTCATGGAGATCAACACCTACCTCAAAGAGCTGGCCGGCAACAGTAAAAAGAATGAATCCGTCGCTGGGGTGTTTAAGGCCATTAAAAACCTTAAAAACTACGGGCGTGGTTACCTGAACTTCGGAGACCCCATCCACCTTAATCAATATCTCAACGAACACCAGGCTGACTGGCGCGACGCCATTGGTCAGGGTGAGGGCGCCAAACCGCAGTGGCTCAATGGTCAGGTAGCTCTGGTGGCGGATCGCATCATGACCAACATCAATGCCAGCGCAGCACTGAACTCCATCAACCTGCTGGCCATGATATTGCTGTGTAATGAACAATTTGCACTGAGCAGACAAAAGCTGCTGACACAAATGCGCTTTTATCTCACCCTGCAAAACCAGGCACGCTATGACGCCAATGTCACGGCGCCAGATGAAGATGCCGAGGCACTGTTAAATCATGCGCTGAAGCTGGATAAGTTCGATGTACTGGCGGATGAACTGGGTGAGATCATCACGATCAGGGAAAAAGAGCGCACCCTGTTTAACTATTATCGCAACAATATTTTGCATCTGTTCGCCGTCCCCAGTGTTATTGCGCAGATACTGTTTAACCGCTACAGCGTCACGGTCACGGAGTGTCAGGCCCGCCTGAGTACTTTATATCCGTTGTTTGCCAAAGAGTGGTTTATGCATGAACTACGTGAAGACTATATTGAGGACGTATTAAACTGCTTCGCTCAGGAGGGCCTGATTGACTTTGATGGTCACCTGGCATCCGTCGTAAAAGACAACAAAGCGCTGGCACAGCTGGAGATGCTGGGTAAAGTGATCCACCTGACGCTGGAACGCTATGCCATCAGTGTCAGCCTGTTGCTGCGTGAGCAGGGCATTGCCCGCACCACACTGGAGAGTGAAAGTGAAGTGCTGGCTAAGCGGCTTGGTACTTTACACGGCATTAAAAGCCCTGAATTCTTTGATAAAAAGGTGCAGACTAACCTGATCAGCGTATTACAAACGCAAGGCTTTATTAGTATTACTGAGCAACAGACCATCACAGCGATGCCAACGCTCAGCACTTTGTCTGATCACCTCAATGATTTACTGCCAGCAAGGATCTGGCAGTCCATCCGCGATACTTTGTAGAGACGTTACGCTATCAAAGGCATCATCTGTAGCGTCAGCGCGCTTCGCGCTGACGCATGACCCCTTCCTGAATAGTCGACGCCACTAACTCGCCCTGGCGGTTAAAGAACTGGCCTCTGACCAGCCCACGACCATTGCTGGCACTGGGACTGTCGACGCTATAAAGCAACCACTCATCCATTCTAAAAGGACGATGGAACCACATCGCATGGTCTATGGTCGCGACCTGCATGTTTTTTTGCATAAAGGACACCCCATGCGGCTGCAACGCCGTGGGCAGGAACTCAAAATCCGATGCATAGGCCAGCAGGTAATTGTGAATGCGGCGATCGTCAGGCATGGCGCCATTAGCCTTAAACCAGACATGGCGTGTGGGTTCCATCACCTCGGGCTGAAACGGATTATGAAACTCCACCGGACGCATTTCGATGGGCATCGGCTGAGTAAATTTGGCACGTAGCGACTCAGGAATTAAGTCTGCTTTGTCCTGATAAAACTCCAGCGATGATCGCAATGCTTCCGGACCCGGAACCTCAGGCATCTCTGACTGGTGGGATAAACCAGGTTCATCCCCCTGAAAAGACGCGGTCATATAAAAGATGGGTTTACCGTACTGAATCGCACTGACCCTGCGGGTACTAAAACTACGGCCATCACGGATATTCTCAACATCGTACACTATCGGTTTAGCCGCATCGCCGGGACGTAAAAAGTACGAATGCAGCGAATGCACATAGCGGCCTTCTGGCAAAGTGTATTTAGCTGCGGAGAGGGCCTGGCCCATGACCTGGCCGCCAAACACCTGCGGAAAGCCCAGATCCTGGCTCTGGCCCCGATATATCCCTTGTTCGATTTCTTCCAGCTGAAGTAGCTCCAGCAACCCCTGTAATGCCTGACTCATTGCACACCTCTTACACTGCATAGCTCATCCTGTAATTATACACTATTGTGCAAGTAAAGAGAGGCATCGCATGTTAAATCAGGTGCTTAACCCGGGCACGTAGCAGGCCGGACAAGAGTGCGATACACTCTGAGTTGGCTTTCTCTGACAAGGTAATTGACATGGCATACTGGTTATTTAAAACCGAACCCGACGCATTTTCCATTGACGATCTGCAGCAGGCACCACAGCAAAGTACGTTTTGGGAAGGAATACGTAATTATCAGGCCCGCAACTTTCTGCGCGATGATGTACAAGTGGGGGATCAGGTCTTTATTTACCACTCAAGCTGCAAAATCCCCGCTGTGGTCGGCATCGCCACGGTCACCAAAGGAGCAGAGACCGATCCTCATCAATTTGATCTGAGCAGCGATTATTATGATGCTAAGTCCAGTACAGACAACCCTCGCTGGGTAGGCGTCACTTTATGCTATCAGCAGCATTTGCCCCGACCTGTGACCCTCAAAGCCATTAAAGCCGATGATGCCATCACAGAGCTGGCGCTAAAAAAGGCCGGGCGTCTGTCCATTATGCCTGTGACCGACGCTGAGTGGGCACACATCTGCCAGCTAGGTGGCACTGAGTAACAATGCCTGACCAGGGTTCAGATCTGTTAGCGCTTTTTCTGCTTTCCGCCTTTGGGGATCATAGAAAAGTACAAGATCAGCGCCAGCCAGGAAAACAACAAAGTGCCGATCAGCCAACCATTTTTCTCATGACCCCGGGTGCGTTTGCTGCCAGCAACCAATCCTATTGGCAGCAAATATAAGCACAAGGCCCCCATTAATAGCAGCAATTGATCTGTCATACTCGCTCCCAGTTCACTTCACTGTGAAGTACGCGTTGCGGTGCAATATAATGTAACACATCACCTCCCTGCAATGCGTAATCCAACGGTGGGTTTAAATCCATATCACGGCCACTGAGGTCGCGCGCCACGCCCAGTAAAATCGCATTATGATGCGCTTTGAAATACATAAAAAGCTGACCGAATGTCAAAGCTGTCAGTGACTTCGGCAACTGCAAACTAAACTGTGTATCGCCATGTAGGGTGGAGAGCAGTTCTTCCTGAATACGACTTGAGCCCGGGTCCTGCATCGAACGTACGAGGATCTCAGCTGACATCGCCGTCGAACACTCTACATTCCGGCAATGCTGACGTAACAGCTGTGCCTTGGTTTCATCATTAAAATGGGCACTGATGTGCGCGGCCGTTTTCACCATCGGACTCAGCTTCAGCGCAGTGGTAAAGGTTTGATCGTCGTCCTGACCATCAACAATGATTTTATCCGCATAGGCTAACCCAGTGCGCGCCAACTGTTGATCATCAGTAAAGCTCAACAATCGCACAAAATCCACTTCAGAAAAACGCAGCAACGGGTGTTCCATTTCGTCACACACAGCCAACACAATACGCCGTTCAATGCGTTTATTGTCAGCCAGAATATACTCTATCATGCGCTCAGTGCGTGTCGTGTGCCAGCCAAAGATGATGATATGATCGCTCAGATGTGAATAGTCTTTATCGCCCTTCATTGCTCTTTTTACCCAAATTGTAATTAGTTGCCCAACTTTGCCCAGCAAAATGCCAAACAACGCCAGACCCAGCGGGATTTGAAATAAGGCCACAACCCAGCGTCCCAGATCGGTCGTGGCACTAAAATCACCATAACCCACTGTGGATGTGGTCACGACGTAATAATAGATATAGGTACTGACAGGCAATAATGCGTGCTCCTGTGCCAGCCAGAGCAATGCCCAGGTCACGCACATATGCAACACAGTCGCCAGTCCAATCAGCGGCCAACTGGCCTGATCAATGTGCGTCTGTAATACCAACAACAAACGCTTAAATAGCAAAGGCATTGTCATTCCTATATTGCAAGTCTCTGATTTACCATACTGAATAATCAGGATTATGCAACTGAGATAACCCTTTGTACGACACTTGCCAGACACCATTGTTTGACTCAGCCTGATTGGGCTCAATTTGTGCGCACAGAAAGTATTAATTTATTTACTAATAAGTATATACTGAGGGAAGGTACATATATTAGGGTAGCTTTATGGCCGGAGTATTAGCATCCGTTGATCAACGCACACAACTGGTGGGAGAAAACCGCCTCGAGCTACTGTTGTTTCATTTGCACAGCCGACATCTGTTTGCACTCAATGTGTTTAAAGTCAAAGAAGTCGTTAAGTTGCCGCATCTTAACAAGATGCCCAACGCCCACCCAAAAATAGCAGGTGTCACCACCATTCGGGGTGAATCTATTCCGGTGATCGATTTACGCCAGGCGATCTGCATGCCGCATTGTGAATACGACAGTGATAGCAATCTTGTGATCACCGAATATAACCGAACCATTCAGGCATTTCTGGTGGGTAAAGTCGACCAGATCGTCAACACCACCTGGTCTGATATCATGCCGCCCCCGCGCTCAGTGGGTCGCAACCATTACCTCACCGCACTGACCAAGCTCAAGCGCGGCGACCAGGAGTTACTGGTAGAGATCATTGACGTCGAGAAGGTGCTGGCCGAAATCATCGCGTATGACGTGGTGATCCCCGAAAATATCCTCGACAAAACTATCATCAATGAATTTCAGGGCCGCAAGATTTTGCATGTGGATGACTCTCCCACGGCACGTCGCCAGGTTTCCGATACGCTGGCTCAGCTGGGCATCGAAGTGCTACCCGCAACCGATGGCCACGAAGCCCTAAAGCTGCTCCAACACTGGGCAGATGAGGGCATAGACGTGAACAAAGAACTCATGGCAGTGATCACGGATGCTGAAATGCCGGTTATGGATGGCTACCGCCTAACCTACGAAATACGTAACGACAGCCGCCTGAAAGACCTCTATATCGTGCTCAATACTTCACTCAGTGGCAGCTTTAACAAGGCCATGGTAGAGAAGGTAGGGTGTGATGTTTTCTTATCTAAATTTCAGCCGGACCGACTGGTTGATGAAATGCAGCGCCGACTGAAAGACGTACTGAATCAATAACTGTATATAAAAACAGGTTATGTAAAATTTAAACCTTATATTTTTCATATGGTTAATTTTAACCATGTGCAAAATACCCGCACCAAACTGGGCTTTGTGCCCTGCCCTAGGTATACTTTGCGCTGAATAAAGACGATGGGCGCAAAGATGGACGTATCAGAATTACTTGATGGCTTAAACGACAAACAACGTGAGGCGGTTGCCGCACCACTACAAAACATGCTGGTATTAGCAGGCGCAGGCTCGGGTAAAACCCGGGTGCTGGTGCATCGCATTGCCTGGCTCATGCAGGTTGAACAGGCTTCTGCATACAGCATTTTTGCCGTGACCTTTACCAACAAAGCCGCCAAAGAGATGCGTACCCGGGTCGAAGAAACCTTACAAAACCCGGTCGGTGGTATGTGGATCGGTACCTTCCATGGCCTCGCCCATCGTATTTTGCGCGCCCATCATCGCGAAGCCAGGCTGCCAGAGTCATTTCAGATTTTAGACTCTGACGACCAGCTGAGAATGATCAAACGCCTGCTGAAATCGATGAACATCGATGATAAAAAGTGGCCACCTAAACAGCTCAGTTGGTATATCAGCGCACGCAAAGACGAAGGTCAGCGCCCCAAAGACATCACCGCCCATGATGTCAACGAGCAATTGATGTTGCAGGTGTATACTGCCTATCAGGATGCCTGTGATCGCGCCGGCCTGGTCGACTTTGCCGAAATTTTGCTGCGCTGCTACGAAGTGCTGCAACAAAACCCCACGCTACTACGTCATTACCAGCAGCGCTTCCGTCATATGCTGGTCGACGAATTTCAGGATACCAACAGCATTCAGTATTTATGGCTAAAACTCCTCGCCGGCAGCGACAGCAACATCATGATAGTGGGCGATGACGACCAAAGTATTTACGGTTGGCGAGGCGCTCGGATTGAGAATATCAAACGCTTCTTAACTGACTTCGACGCGCAAACGATTCGCCTAGAGCAAAACTACCGCTCCACCGGCACCATATTAAAAGCCTCTAATGCCCTGATCCAGAACAATGCTGAGCGTATGGGCAAAAGCCTCTGGACCGACGGTAATCAGGGTGAGCCTATATCCGTGTATGCCGCATTTAACGAGCTGGACGAAGCCCGCTTTATGGTCGGTAAAGTTAAGTCCTGGTTTCAGGGGGGTAACGCACTGAGCGACTGTGCCGTGCTTTACCGTAGTAACGCCCAATCTCGGGTGCTGGAAGAAGCGCTGTTGCAAGAAGGCCTCAAGTATCGCATTTACGGCGGTATGCGCTTCTTCGAACGTCAGGAGATCAAAGACGCCCTGTCTTATCTGCGCCTGATCAGCAACCGCAATGACGACGCCGCGTTTGAACGGGTGATCAACACCCCAGCACGCGGTATCGGCGACAAAACTCTGAGCCATATTCGAGACTGTGCCCGGGCCGAGTCACTCCCCCTGTGGTACGCGGCCAAAGCCGTGCTGGAGCAAGGCCACCTGGCTGGCCGCGCCGCCACCGCCATTCGTCGTTTCATTGAACTGGTTGAACAGCTGGACGACAAGTTAATGGAACTCGAACTGGCCGATCAAGCCAAAACCACCATAGAGCAATCCGGTCTGCTGGCCATGTATCAGGCTGAGAAAGGTGAAAAAGGCCGTGCCCGGGTAGAAAACCTCGAGGAATTGATCAACGCCTGTGGGCAGTTTGATTTACCCGTAGAAGAAGAGTTCACCTCGCCACTACAAGGTTTCTTAGCCTATACCTCACTGGAATCTGGCGAAGGCCAGGCCGACGAGCACGAAGATGCCGTGCAGATGATGACGCTACACTCAGCCAAAGGCCTGGAATTCCCATTGGTCTTTATGGTGGGCGTGGAAGAGGGCATGTTCCCTTCGCAGCAAAGCCACGAAGAATCGGGCCGCCTCGAAGAGGAGCGTCGCCTGTGTTATGTCGGCATGACCCGGGCCATGGAAAAGCTCTACATCAGCCACGCGGAAAGCCGCCGCCTGTATGGTCAGGAAAAATACCACAGTCCGTCACGCTTTTTGCGTGAAATTCCCGAAGACTGTCTGGAAGAAATTCGCATCAAGACGCAAGTTTCACGCCCAGCGCCCAGTGGTCGTTTCAGCGGCTCGGTGAGCCATGCTGTATTTGAAGACAGCGGTTTCAGCCTCGGTCAGCGCGTATTACATGCTAAATTTGGTGCCGGCACAGTACTCAACTATGAAGGCAGCGGCGCACAGTCACGTATTCAGGTCAATTTTGACGATGTCGGCAGCAAGTGGCTGGTCACTGCCTATGCCAGATTGCAAGCACTCTGAGCTTGCCGGCCTGCTCACTCAGCTCGCGCAGGCCAGGCACCGCCAGCTCTTACTCATCAGCGGCGAACAGGAGTGGACCTACACTGAAGTACAGCGCCTGTTCCCTGCCATGCAAAATACAGCGTTAGTGCTGAGTAAGCACACAACACTGCCCGGGGCTTGCTGGCCAGAACATTTACATCAGGTGCTGGGCCAGGAATACCCATTTGTTATCTATGACCTCTACAGCGGACTGGTACCCAACACACTCGCAGCCGCCGCTGGCACAGTACAAGCCGGAGGCTTGCTGATTGTGCTCGCCCCGGCGTTGTCACAATGGCAAAGCTGGTGCGATCCGGCGCTTGAGCGCTGGCTGTCCTATAACGAAACCGCGCAGTCCAGCCCCTACCTGCAACGCTGGCAGACGCTGCTAAACAGCGCTTCAGTATGGCAGATCAGCCAATCACAGGGCGACTTACTGCCACCACGCTATAATGCACCGCACGCCACTTTGGATATCAATGAGCAACAGCGTGCCCTCACTCAGCTAACAGCTCACTTGCAACAAGCGACTGCCGGGCCCGTATTACTGAGTGCCGATCGTGGCCGGGGAAAATCCTCGCTGCTTGGCAGACTGGCGGCTGGCCTGCCCGAACTGAGTTTTGTGCTATGCGCGCAGCAACGCCGTGCCGTACACAACAGCTTTGTTCACCTCGGTGCTGCACTGAATGAGCCGGTCACTGACAAACTCAATCAGCTTGCTAATCTGCGCTTTATACCGCCTGATCAACTACTTGCACAACGTCCAAACTGTGATGTGCTGCTGGTTGATGAGGCCGCCGCAATCCCGGTACCGGTACTCATGGCATTACTTAAAGCCTATCCCAAAGTGGTGTTTTCCAGTACCTTGATTGGCTATGAAGGCAATGGCCGGGGCTACACGCTGCGCTTTGCCAGACAACTTACACACACCCACCCACAGCACCTCAGCTTGTCCCTCAGTCAGCCGATCCGCTATGCTGAACGGGATCCGCTCGAAGCCCTGTTACGTCAGCTATTTGCACTGGATTGTGACTATCAACGTTCGCACACAGCAACAGCCACCTTAGCATTCAGCGCTTGTTCGGGCGCACAGTTAGCAGCGGATGAGGATACCCTGTCTCAGGTGTTTGCCTTATTGGTCCTGGCACATTATCAAACCTCTGTGAACGATCTGCGCCAGCTGCTCGACAGCCCGCATAACCGTTTGTACCTTGCCCGGCAGCAAGGGGCTGTGGTGGCGGTGTGTCTGCTCAAACTAGAAGGCGGCTTTGATACCGTACTCAGTCAGGATATTGCGGCAGCAACGCGACGTCCTGCCGGGCATTTAATGGCACAGCAGCTTGCGCAACTGACCGGTAATGCACAACTGGCACAAAAACGCGGGGCACGGGTGGTGCGGATCGCCGTGTCACCACACCAACAGGGACAGCAGATTGGCAGCCAGTTATTACGCTTTGCCGAGCAGCAACTGAGTGGCCAGGTTGACTATTTCGGCAGCAGTTTTGGCTGTAACACACAATTACTCCGATTCTGGCAGCACCACCAGTATCGGCCAGTCAAACTGGGCTTTAAACAGGATAAAGCCAGTGGTGAGTTTGCTGTTCTGGTGATCAAACCCTGTACTGAAGCCGTCGCACTTGAGCCATTACAACAGTGGTTTAAGCACCTGCTGTTCAATCAGCTCAGTGAGTTATATCGTGACTTTTCGTGCGCTTTGGTCACTGAGCTGTGCAAAACTCTGCCGCAAAACGAGTCCAATCCTGTGCTGATGCAACAGCTAAACTACTTTGCACACACCACCGCGGGAGAGCAACAGATCGCGGCCCTGATCAACACACTGTGTCACAATCACCCAGTGCTTCTGGACCGATTATCAGCCAGTTCCCAAGTCACAACGATTCGGCTATTATTACAACGTCACCCACCAAAAGTATTAGATGATGCTTTGGACCTGGCTACAAAAAAACAACGACAAGCCGCTTTGCGGTCAATAGTGACGGAAGTACATGCTGAAATTAATCTCAATCCTGAGTTGTTGCATCGCCCTGCTGGGCAGCCCTAAGCTCATCGCTGACGAGGTGCTCAAACTTGGCATGTCGGTTGCCCTGAGCGGACCGGCCAAAGACATTGGTCAGCAACTCAGACAAGGCGCCCAGCTGTACTTTGAGTATGCCAATGGCCTGCCAGACAGATCCCACCCCAAAGTATCGCTGATGGTGCTGGATGATGGCTATGAGCCCGCCCGCACCGTCGTAAATACCCGTTACCTGATTGATCAACACAAAGTCATGGCGCTCTTTGGCAACATGGGCACACCTACGGCACACGCTATTCAGGCAATCCTGACGCATCATCAGCTCCCTTTTCTGGTGCCCTTTACCGGTGCTGACTTTCTGCGTTTCAACACCCCTTACCCGGTGTTTAACTGGCGGGCCAGTTATCTGGACGAAGCCAATGAGCAGGTTCGCTACCTGGTGGATGAACAAGAACATAAAGCCATTGCCCTGTTGATCCAGGCCGACGAGTTTGGCCTGACGCTGGAAAAAAGCTTTCGTCAGGCACTGAATGCCAGGGGCCTCAAACCCAAAGTAACGGCCCGCTTTCGGCGCAACAGTGCTGATATCAACAAAGCCCTCAAAGTGATCATGCGCAATGAAGTCACTGCCGTAGCCATGATAGGCACTTATCAGCCCCTCTCACTTTTTATTGATAAGGCCATGCATCGGGGTTTTAAAGGCACCTTTACTGGTGTTTCTTTCACTTCTTCCACCGCCCTGTTTGCCCAGTTGACCAGCAAACCAGCGCTGATGATCAGTGAAGTGGTGCCCGACCCAAGCAAGTGCCAGGCGCAATTATGTGATTTATTTCGTTCTTTAACTCACACAAAAAACTTACCAACCAGTCCGCAGACCTTTGAAGGATTTCTCAACGCCGCCATTTTTATTTCAGCGCTCGACTACTGCCCCAGGCCAGTCAAGCGCGCGTGCCTGGCAGATGCAATGCAACAGGTACTGGAAAAAGACCCGGCGATACGCACGATTTTTGGTTTATCTGACACTGAGAATAAACCCCGCGTGTATCGATCTTACTTTCAATAATGTCTATGCTTAGGACATCAAGTTAACGTACAGAGGCAGACATGGACTTAATCAATTTTCGGGTAGGGAAAAAAACCATTTCATTAAAAATATTGGATATCCTGCTGACCGAGCGCTACGAAGGTAACCTCACCTCTCTGCCCAATGATAATCCCAGCTTTATGGGCGTCAAAGACTACATGGGCACACCTACTCCCATCTTTGATCTGGGTTTAATCTTAAATAACCAGTCTTCCTACGACATTAACAAGTCTCTGGTCACTATGTTGCAGGAGCGAGAGCAAGATCAAAAAGCCTGGCTGGCAGAGCTGGAGCGCTGCATTTACAACGACCAACCTTTTACCCAGGCCAAGGATCCAAAGCAATCCGCTTTTGGTAAGTGGTACTACAGTTTTAAAACCGACAACGATGACCTGCGCACGCTATTGGCACGCTTTGAGGAACCACATAATAAGCTGCATGCACTGGCTGACAAACTGCTCACCATCAATGCCAAGGGCGATAAAACTGAGGCTCTGAGATTACTGGAAAAAGAAAAATCCACCACCTTTATGAAGCTGATCCGCCTGTTTGAATCGGCTCGCGACCAAATCATTCTCGACCATAAGCCCATCATTGTCTTCACCACGCAAGATGGTCAGCGCCCACACATTGGCCTGCTGGTCGATCAGGTAGAAGACAATATTCACTGCGATGAATCAGACATCAAGTCCCTGCATGAAATGACCAGTATGGGATTTGAAATTGACCCGCAAACGCGCAAAATGATGAAAGGGCTGATTAAACAAGGGGAGCATCACAGCCTGGTGCTGGACCCCAGCGCCATCTTCCGTCCGGATCACTTACAAGACTATGAACCTGAAGAAACAGAAGCCTATGGGTTATTCTGATCTTGCCAACTGCAGCAACAAAAAACGCCGCTAATGCGGCGTTTTTTAGTATTCGATAAGTAATTGATTACTTGGCCTGACGGCTCGCGCGTTTACGCTCGCTCTCTGTCAGTAGCTTCTTACGAATACGGATGCTTTCTGGTGTTACTTCTACCAGCTCATCGTCATCGATGAATTCAAGTGCCTGCTCAAGCGTCATGATGATTGGCGGAACCAGGTTCTGCGCTTCATCAGTACCAGATGCACGTACGTTAGTTAGCTGCTTACCTTTCAGGGCATTAACAGTCAGGTCGTTGTCACGTGCGTGAATACCGATGATCATCCCTTCATACACTTCTACACCGTGACCGATGAACAACTTACCACGGTCCTGCAGGTTGAACAGAGCGTTGGTCAGCGCTTTACCCGCTGCGTTTGCAATCAGTACACCGTTCTTACGTTGACCGATGTTGCCACCTTTGTGTGGACCATAGTGATCAAACGTGTGGTACATCAGACCAGAACCAGAAGTCAGCGTCATGAAGTCAGTCTGGAAACCGATCAGGCCACGAGAAGGCATCATGAAATCCATACGGATACGGCCTTTACCATCTGGTGCCATATCCGTCATTTCTGCTTTACGCAGGCCCAGTTGTTCCATGATAGAACCCTGGTGCTCTTCTTCAACGTCAACCGTCACTGTCTCGTACGGTTCTTCCAGTTGGCCGTCTACTTCGCGCAGGATTACCTCTGGACGAGATACTGCCAGTTCGTAACCTTCACGGCGCATGTTTTCAATCAGGATACCTAAGTGCAATTCACCACGGCCAGATACGCGGAAACTATCCGGGTTATCTGTTTCTTCAACGCGCAATGCAACGTTGTGTACCAGTTCCGCCTGAAGACGCTCAAGAATGTTACGTGAAGTAACGAATTTACCTTCCTGACCCGAGAACGGAGACGTGTTTACAGAGAAAGTCATAGTTACCGTCGGCTCATCAACAGACAGCGCTGGTAACGCTTCTACTGCGTTTACATCACACACAGTGTCAGAGATTTTCAGCTCACCCAGACCTGTGATAGCGATGATGTCACCTGCCTGTGCTTCTTGTGCTTCGTGACGATCAAGACCCAGATAAGTCAGAACCTGACCTACTTTACCGTTACGTGTCGTGCCATCAGCACCGACAATGGTCACCTGCTGGTTAACTTTAACCGTACCGCGCTTGATACGACCAACACCGATTACACCGATGTATGAGTTGTAGTCCAGCTGAGAGATCTGCATCTGGAAGTCGCCAGCTGGATCTGCATCCGGCTGCTCTACCTGCTCAACAATGGCTTCAAACATAGGCTGCATGTTGTCTGACGGCTCGTCCAGGTCCAATGTCGCCCAACCGTTAATCGCTGATGCGTAGATAACCTGGAAGTCTAGCTGCTCGTCAGTGGCACCTAGGTTATCGAACAGGTCAAATACCTGATCCATAACCCAATCAGGACGTGCGCCTGGCTTGTCGATTTTGTTGATAACAACAATAGGTTTCAGACCCAGCGCGAATGCTTTTTGCGTTACGAAACGCGTTTGTGGCATTGGACCTTCTTGGGCATCAACCAGTAGCAATACTGAGTCAACCATTGAAAGTACACGTTCTACCTCACCACCAAAGTCGGCGTGTCCCGGGGTGTCTACGATATTGATGTGGTAGTCATTCCACTCGATGGCGGTGTTTTTCGCCAGGATGGTGATGCCACGCTCTTTTTCAATATCATTCGAGTCCATGACACGCTCTTCGTTGCCACCGCGTGTCTCTAATGTGCCAGATTGTTCCAGCAGCTTATCGACTAGGGTAGTTTTACCATGGTCAACGTGCGCGATGATCGCGATATTTCTTAACTTTTCAATGCTCATATTTTTACTCAGAGAAGTTGGCCCTCAGTGATCCTAGTCGAATCGCGCAAAAATGCGCACCTAAGATGCCGATCCACAATTAAAGGTCGCGTATTATCCCCTAATAATGTGACAGATGAAAGTTTATCCAGCGTTTTTTTCTGCTTAGTATGCCTAAACACGCAATTGTCTGTGTCCAATGAACCGACTCAGCAGAGAACACGCAGTAAGGGCAGTCATTGTGTATACCTGAGCACCTGCCCCCTAATCCGGCCACAACTTTTAATCCTTGCAGACAAGCGTGAAGTCTGTATGACGGCTCGCATCGTATTGAAAGAAATTGACTATTGAGCCAAAAAACCCGCTCAGACCAAGATAATCTGAACTTTGCTCATGCTGGTTGCACTCTGACATATCACAGCAAACTCCGGCACTATGTACTTATAAGATACGACTCATCGGGTCTGCGCACTGCCGTTCAGGCTCCTTTATCCTGTCCACCTAGCTTGCCACCACAACGAAAAATAAAATACGCTCTGACCCGCCGGATACGGTTTCAACTGTGCTAGATTAAAACCGTGCTTAACGCACCTATATGGTGCATCAACAGCACCCTTAACGCACCAAATTAGTGCAAAACTATTTTTTATTTGTTTAGATATAAACTAAATCCTTTATAAACATGTAGTTAAAAAATTGGCACGAATAACGCTTAGTAGTGCGCAAATGCAGAGCACTGCAACAAAATATAACCCTACGAGTCGGAGGACACATGTCACAATCGGTTTTAGATCTTATTAAAGAACATGACGTTAAATTCGTTGATTTACGTTTCACGGATACTAAAGGTAAAGAGCAACACGTTTCTATTCCTCATCACCAGGCCGATGAAGACTTCTTTGAAGATGGCAAAATGTTCGACGGCTCATCTATCGCAGGCTGGAAAGGCATTAACGAATCAGACATGGTACTGATGCCAGATGCAACGACTGCTAAGCTTGACCCTTTCTCAGAAGAGACCACTCTGATTGTACGTTGTGACGTGCTTGAACCTTCAACCATGCAAGGTTACGAGCGTGACCCGCGTTCTGTTGCAAAACGCGCTGAAGACTACATGCGTTCTACTGGCATTGCTGACACAGTATTGTTCGGTCCTGAGCCTGAATTCTTCCTGTTTGACGACGTGAAGTTCAAAACAGATATGTCTGGCTCTATGTACAAAATTGATGCGCAAGAAGCGAGCTGGAACTCAGACAAAAGCTACGAAGAAGGCAACATGGGCCACCGTCCTGGCGTTAAAGGCGGTTACTTCCCGGTTGCACCAGTTGATTCGTCAGGTGACTGGCGTAGTGCAACCTGTCTTGTTCTGGAAGAAATGGGTCAGGTTGTAGAAGCACACCACCATGAAGTAGCAACAGCGGGTCAGAACGAGATCGCAACGCGCTTCAATACGATGGTTATCAAGGCTGACGAAATTCAGGAAATGAAATACGTTATCCACAACATGGCACACCTGTACGGCAAAACGGCAACCTTTATGCCTAAGCCAGTAGTTGGCGACAACGGTTCAGGTATGCACTGTCACCAGTCATTAGGTAAAGATGGCAAGAACATCTTCGCTGGCGACAAGTACGGCGGTCTGTCAGAAGACGCGCTTTACTACATCGGTGGTATCATCAAGCACGCGAAAGCCATCAACGCGTTTGCCAATGCTTCAACTAACTCTTACAAGCGTTTGGTACCTGGCTTCGAAGCACCTGTTATGCTGGCTTACTCTGCACGTAACCGCTCTGCGTCAATCCGTATTCCGGTTGTACCGTCTGAAAAAGCACGTCGTATTGAAGTCCGCTTCCCGGATCCAACTGCCAACCCTTACCTAGCATTCTCTGCCATGCTGATGGCAGGCCTTGATGGAATCAAAAACAAGATCCACCCTGGCGATGCAATGGACAAAGACCTATACGACCTGCCAGCTGAAGAAGCTGCAGAGATCCCTACCGTTGCCTCTTCACTGCAAGAAGCACTGGACTCTCTGGACGCAGACCGTGAATTCCTGATCCAGGGTGGCGTATTCACTAACGACCTGATCGACGCGTACATCGCATTGAAATCTCAGGAAGTTGAAAAGCTGAACATGACAACTCACCCGGTTGAGTTCGAAATGTACTACAGCGTATAAGCTGGTTTTCGGTGTTCTGGTGTGTGTGAGCTGCTATAGCTGACACACTGCGCGATCCGGAATGCTTATTTCAGCCGCATTCACTCACTGATCAGTCCGCTGGTCGTGAAAGAACAGGCTGACTCTGCGCTCTTAAATCATATGTGTTCTCAAGCCCGCAATGCGGGCTTTTTTCATGCCAGTGCAATGGTAAACTTGCACTAAAAGCACTAAAGTTATAGCTGGTAATGTGTGTCTTTTAAGCAAGGTGAAATCGTGTCGCGGCTTTATTGGGTGATTCTCTGTTTGGTGTTCAGCGCAAGTGCTGTGTCAGATCAAAAAGTCTACCGCTGGAAAGACGAAAATGGCAATTGGGTCTACTCCGATGTGCCAAAAAAAGGCTCTGAGAAAGTAAAACTGAGTACCAATATGCTCACCATGCCTGCCACCGACACCAGCATTTTAACGCCCACACAATCCACGCCCACCGTTTCTTATCAGGCAAAAATTACAGCCCCCAGCGATCAGCAAACTCTGCGTGAAAACAGTGGCAGCGTGTATGTGAACGGCTTAGTCACCCCGCGCTTTGCAAATGGTTTTCAGGTTCAGCTGTTTCTTGATGGTAAAGCCACCGGGCCCAAACAGAGCACCGCATCTTTTGCGTTACGCGATGTGCCCAGGGGGGAACATAAATTGCAAATGAAAGTATTTAATGACAAAGGCATGCTGGTTGCCCAAAGTGCAGTAACCACCTTTTTTCTACACCGCGCCAGCTTGCTCAACCGTTGATTATAATAATAGGTGTGCTAATCTGCTGTGCACCAACTTGGTGCAAGGCGATCCAATATGGCACAACCCTCCTCAGAATTAATACATGAATTATGGCAAAATCTATCCACTGCAGTGATCTTACTGACCGAAGACCTGACCATCTATTTTGCCAACAACAGCGCCAGCGAACTCCTTGGCCTGGGCAGTAAACGCTTATTAAACCAGCCATTCGAAGCGATTTTTCATCACCATATGATCGACATGAAGCGGCTTCAGCGTTACGTACTGGAAGACGGTGTCGATTGCCAGCAACACAAGGTTGACGTGGTCTTCATCGATAATCGCGCCAGCACACTGAACCTGTTTGCACGTCGTTTTATGTTCCAAAACAGGGCATTTATCCAACTGGAATGTCGGCGTATCGATGAAGAACTGCGATTCGATCAGGCCTTTAATCAGGCCCATCAATATCAGGCTGCCCGCAACTTGATCCGCGGTCTGGCACACGAAATAAAAAATCCGTTAGGCGGGATCCGAGGAGCGGCGCAATTATTGCAGTATGAAGTGCAGCAGGAAGAACGGGACGAGTGCGCAGAGTTAATTATTGAACAAGCAGATCGCCTGACCGAACTGGTAGACCGGCTATTGGGCCCCAATGAGTTGCCCCGCAAAGAGTCTTGCAATGTCCACCGCATGCTGGAATCGGTGATCCGGCTCAGTGAACTCGATGGTGCTGCCGGGATCCGCCTGGTCAAAGACTATGACCCGAGCATTCCGGATGTGGTTATGGATGAGGCGAAGATCCAGCAGGTGGTGTTAAACATTATCCGCAACGCACAACAGGCACTGGGTGAGCAAGGCGAGATAAAAGTATCAACCCGGATCCGTCATCGTATCAGACGCGGTAAGCAACTGATGAAAAAAGCGTTGCAGATCAGGGTTACAGATAACGGCCCCGGCATTGCCCAGGAAATGCAAGCCACCTTGTTCTACCCTATGGTAACCAACAAGGAAGGCGGTTCTGGATTAGGCTTGTCAATTGCCCAAACACTGGTCGAGCAACACCATGGTTTCATCGATTGCGACAGCTGGCCTGGCCATACTGAGTTTGCCATCTACCTGCCCTTTGAAGCATAAACGCGTCTTGTGACGTGCGTTCATAACCTATTTTGAGAAGTGGGATCACACCATGAAAAATGTTTGGCTTGTCGATGATGATGCATCTATTCGCTTTGTGTTGGAAAAAGCGCTGGCGCGTGCAGACTTTCAAACAGAGAGTTTCTCTAATGGCCAGGATGTACTCACCGCGCTGACCTATGATCAACCCGCGGTATTGATCTCAGATGTCAGAATGCCCGGCATAGATGGTATGGCTTTGCTGGAAGAAATCGCTGAGCAACACCCCAACCTGCCAGTCATCATCATGACTGCCCATTCCGATCTGGATTCAGCGGTCAATGCCTTTCAAAAGGGGGCGTTTGAATATCTCGCCAAGCCATTTGATCTGGACGAAGCTGTCTCTCTGGTGGAGCGCGCTTATCAGGCCAGCTCACAAAATAACAAAGCGAAGCGCCCCAGCAACAATGCCAAACAGCCAGATATCATTGGTGAGGCGCCGGCCATGCAGGAGGTTTTTCGCGCCATTGGCAAACTCTCGGTCTCCAGCATGAGCGTGTTGATCAACGGAGAGTCGGGCACAGGTAAAGAACTGGTGGCAGGTGCTTTGCACAACCACAGTCCGCGCCGGGAGCAGCCGTTTATCGCACTGAATATGGCAGCCATTCCCAAAGACCTCGTTGAATCTGAACTCTTTGGCCACGAAAAAGGCGCCTTTACCGGTGCAGACAGCATACGCCGCGGACGATTTGAGCAGGCCAATGGTGGTACGCTGTTTCTGGATGAAATCGGCGACATGCCACTGGATGTGCAAACCCGCCTGCTCAGAGTGCTGGCAGATGGCGAATTTTATCGGGTGGGCGGCCATCACAGTGTTAAGGTCGACGTGCGGATCATTGCGGCCACCCATCAGGACCTGGAACGCCTGGTAGAACAGGGGGAGTTTCGTGAAGACTTATTCCACCGCCTGAATGTCGTGCGGCTTAAGCTGCCGCCGCTGCGTGAACGCCGTGAAGACATTGCCAAACTGAGCGAGAACTTTCTCGTGCGCAGTGCCAAAGAGTTAAAAGTGCCTTGCAAGATACTGACAACCGAAGCACTCAACGTTATGCAGGCATTTCACTGGCCAGGTAACGTGCGTCAGCTTGAAAACAGCTGTCGCTGGTTAACAGTGATGGCACCTGGTGATGTCATCAATGTCGCTGATCTGCCAGAAGAGCTAAACCAGCCAATCAAAACCACCGCAGTGGACACCATCGAAGGCGACTGGCTGGATGCCTTTCAAAACTGGTTGGAACAGGAACTCCATCAGGGCAAAGAAGACATCTGGCCTCAGGTACAGGCTCAGCTGGAAACCCGCCTGATCAAAACTGCGCTGGCCGTATGCCATGGTCACAAACAAGAAGCGGCACTGAAAATTGGCTGGGGCCGTAATACCCTGACCCGCAAATTGAAGGAACGAAACTTTACCTGAGGAAAGCGTCGTCTGTATGAAAAAACATCACTTGTTCCTAAAAGCTTGAACTCGTACTTTTAATAGGTGCACTTTGCACACTAAAACTACAACGTTTAAGGAACGACTATGAAAATCAGCTTACAGAAAAAATCGCTCAAACGCTTGAATAACAAAACCCCGTTAGCTCAGGAACTGACGCCACAAGCTGCAGGTGGTATGTATGCCAGCTCGCCGTACAACCCAGGATGTATGACCTATCAGGGACTAACTTGCCCAACTTCTCCCTATGATCCGGGATGCTAAATATGCACCTGACTGCCGAGCGACAGCCCGGCAGTTTCTGAACTGGCTTCTGCCTTGACCCCATTGTAAAAAGCAAGCACTATGCTGTCATAGTGATCCGAATTTGCTTTATACCATGAAACTACTGGAGCATATCCCACTGATCAAACAGTTGGAAATTCTCAACAGACTCACCTTTTTCAAAGAGTTTACCCTGTCCGAGCGCCAGGTGCTGCTCGAATCCTTTAGCCACCTGTATCTGGTCAGCAAAGACAGACATGCATTTCGGCGTTTTGACAAAGATAATCGACTGTACATTGTGCTCAGCGGAGAGCTGTCTATCTACAACCAGGATCAACATCATGCCATTGGCCGGGTTGGCCCCGGTGAATTCCTCGGCGAAGGCGCTTTTATTTCTCACCGGGAACGCAGTACCAGCGCACTGGCATGCAAAGACACCATCCTGCTGGCTATTACACCCGATGCACTGACACGCTTACCAAATGTGATCAGAGAAAAAATCAAAGATAAGATCATTGAAGGGATGAGCGCGCGGATCAGCCAGCTCAATCATTATATTGAAGACCATTTATAACTGGTGAGCCTGGTGCTGAGTGCCCTCGTTAATCTAAATTGCAGCGAGACCTTTCTGGTTAAAAAAATCTCAATTGTCAACTAAGAATCCCCGCGGATATGATGGACCTGTTCAAACCACACTATAAGGACAGCTCTATGAAACTGACTCTATCAAAGAAATCCATCAAGCGACTGAACCAGACACCACTGGACAACCAGCAGACTCACGGCGTTGCCGGCGGTAACAGCCTCGCACCGGTAACTTGCCCACATACACAACCCGCCTGGCACTGTATGAGCTATCTGGGTTGCATCAGTAACAAGCCTCAGTACGGCTGCTGATATCTGGTGCATAAAAAAGGCGCCCTCAGACGCCTTTTTTTGTACTACTGTGCCAGTAATACTTCGAAGTGTCCGAACAAAGTGTCCAGCTCTTCAATTGTGTTGTAGTGCATACAACCGATACGCACAACGCCACCGCTTTGCATCACACCCAGCTGCTCACATAAACCCTGCGCATAGAAGTTACCATCCCACACGCAAATATGCTGTTTACCCAGGTATTCAGACACAGTGCGCGGTGCAATGCCATCAAAGGTCAATGCAAACGTCGGGGTCCGCTCGGCAAGGCGCGCCGTATCTTCGATACCATACAAACGGATTTGCGGAAATGCCTGCAGACGTGACAAGAAGTGCTCACTTAACGCCATTTCATGGGCTTTAGTATTGGCAAAAGCCACTCCCAGACGTTCACGTCGCGGGGTATCTTCAGGTAATCCACTCAGCGAGGCAATATAGTCAATGGCAGCCACAACCCCAGCCAGCCCTTCAAAACTTTGAGTGCCTGTTTCCCAGCGGCCCGGAACCACGTCTTTTGCAGGTTCGACTTTGTACGGCGTAAAGCCAGCCAGATGGGCCATCTTTCCGTATACCACACCGACATGCGGCCCAAAGAACTTATAGACAGAGCACGCCAGGAAATCACAGTCCAGTGCCTGCACATCAATCAGCTCATGGGGTGCATAGTGCACGGCATCAACATATACCAGTGCACCAACCTGGTGCGCCAGTTCAACGATCTGTTTAATGTCATTGATAGAGCCAGTGGTATTAGACGCATAAGTCACTGCCACCAGCTTAGTTTTACTGTTAAGCAAACTACGGAAATGATCCATATCCAGCGTGCAATCAGCTTCATTCACCTTCACGGCATGCACACTCGCTCCTTTGTCCTCAGCGGCCTGACGCCATGATGAGACATTGGAGTAATGATCCGCATTGGTAACAATGACCTCATCACCGGCCTGCCAGTCGCGTGAAATCGCGCGACTAAAACTAAACGTCAGACTGGTCATGTTGGCACCAAAAACAATCTGCTCTTTGGCAGGCGCATTGAGCAAGTCCGCCACTGCCTGACGCGCATTGTCCATCAGCTCGACGGTTTTATCACTGGAGAAAAAGGCTCCGCCAAGGTTGGAGTTAAAGTAACCCAGATACGCAGACATGGCACTCAGCACAGACTGCGGCACTTGCGAGCCCCCTGGACCATCCAGGAAAATAGGGGAACGGCCTGCTACTTGTTGCATCAGGGCAGGAAACTGACGACGCACTTGATTCAGATTCATAATGGCCTCTTACGCGGTAAATACAAAACAGTCCAAATACCCGGTCTGCGTGGCATCCAGCTTGTTCATTGGCGTCGCGTTGTGCCAGACCTCACGGTCATTGACCAGGGCAAACAAGCCATCTTTGATCTCCATCTTAAAGCAAGGCTCAGCGTCTTTGTGCTCGTATACCAGCAACTCACCACCCGCGATGTTCTCATGCGAAACACCACAGACACACACATGGTCGAAACCATCCTGATGCACGCCTTCTGGTGCTGGCGGTGTATCACTCTCAATGGCTAGCATGCGGAACTGATGCACTTCAATATCACGCTCATCGCTGATACCTGTCATTGCTCTAAACTCATTCAGCAGGTGCTTAAAACCTTCACTGTGGATCAGGTCTGCTTCCAGATTTTCATAAACGCGCTCAATGTTACCCTGAAAGGTGTTGATTGAGTCGTCCTGCACAAAAGCTTTAGTCGGCTGTAGAGCCACCTCACCATTGGCAAATTTCAATACGGAATAACGGCGTTTACGGAATGCGCCGTCTGCATAAGGGTTATCTGGCAGACGGTTAAACGAAGGTTTAACGGCATCGATGTGTGTTTGTTGAATAAAACGAAGTTGTAGCAAATTCTGGTTGTTTACTGCGGTCATTTTGCTCTCGCCTAGGGATGACAATTTGGCGGAGATCTTAATCTATTTATAGGGGAATTGTGATTTTGAATCTGTTTATTTAGTCGGTTTAAAAGAATAATTAGCCTGTTTTTTGCAATTTTTTAAATCAAAAATACACAAGTCATAAGTTGACTGTGTACTGCATACAAAAACAGGACTTTGTGTGCAAAGTCCTGTTTTAGCGGTCAGTGCCGTGTCGGTTAAACCGCAAAGCACAACGCTGGCATAGAATTAAGGCTGAGGCACAAACTCCACCTCTAACACACAATCCCCTCGCAATGGGCCAAGCCGGTAAACTGTGTCCAGTAACTCACCCGGGCAACCGGTGGCGCTGCCAAGCTGATGACCGGGATCGGGTCTCAGGTCAAGGTCAAATTTTTGCCCTTCAGCCATTTCCACATAAAGCCTACCAGCCTGGCCATTACCAGTTACTTTTATCTGAGCACGCGACACCTGACCAAAACGCAAATTGCTGTAACCTTGCGCCTGCATGTTCGCCAGATAGGCCATAGTCTCATCACTAAGCGGATTGAGGGTAAAATCAAGTGTTGCACCTTTATCATAAATAGACTCAATGCCGGAAACGGTAGTTACTGCGCTTTGCTGCACATCGAGATAGTGCAAAGAGGGGGTATGACTGAGGTCTAACGCGGTAATTTTTGTATTAACGATATCAAGGTACTTAAGTTGCGGGTGAGCACTCAAATCTAAACTGGTCAACTTAGTCCCTTGCAGGACCAAGTCGGTTAGTTGTGTTTGTTCACTAAAGCTTATCTCAGTTAAGGAACTCCCTGTCAGATAGAAGCGCTTAAGCTGAGGCAATTCAGACAGGTCCAGCTGCTCTACCTCCCCATTGAACCAAGATAGTGCTTCCAAGTTGCTCAGCTGAGCCAAATCGATATCTGCCGCATCCAAATCTGCCGCACCAATCTGATTTATACCTAATTGAACTAAGGCATTAAAAGTTGTTTTATCTATCATATCCAGTAAGTTTGGACTCGATGATATATTCAGATATCGCAGTGGTACGCCTGGTGCCAGAGTCAGTGTCTGCCAATGGTTGTTGTTTCCAACATCCAATTCAATCAGCTGAGATTGCTGACTCAGGTCCAACTCAGTTAGCTGTGATAAATTGCCAACATCAAGCTCCTGAAGTTGTGGGTTCGCCGATAAATCGAGCTGCTCAACAGGATTCCCATTAATATCCAATATCCGCAGCTGAGGGTTATATGCTAAGTCAAGTTGTGCAAAGTCGTTGTGCCATGCATCCAACACTGACAATTCAGGCATGTTTGTCAGATCCAGAGTACTTAAGTGGTTGTTCGATATTAAAAGAGTCGTTAATTGCGGATGGTTACCTGTGGTGAGTTGGCTCAGCGGGTTGCTGCTTACACTTAAAGATTCCAGCTGACTTAGAGTTGAAATATCCAGTTCCGTTAACTGATTAACACTCAAATCTAATTCTCTTAATGCTGTAAAACGGCTCAGTTCCAGCGCTGTAATCTGAGCGTTGGTTAAGCCGCAATAATTTAAGGTAAGCTCCTCTATTCGCTCTGGATTTGAGAGCGTTAATTGAGCTAGCCCATTGCAGCCATGGAAGACTTTTAACACCCTTAATTGCGTAAGCTCAGACAAATCTAACTCAGTGACAGACAGATTCAACAGCTTAAGCGTCTCCAGATGGGTCAGATTAGCTAATCCAGTAACAGACCTAATCTCATCATGACTGCTGCAATCCAGAACGGTCACTTCTTCAATCGACGAGACGTTGAGCTCATCCACACACTGTGCCAGAACAGGATCTGTTATCCCAACTTGTTTAGCCAGACTGGGCCGCTCGACAAAGGCTACTGTTACCTCACAGGATCCCGTTACTTCGGGGATTTCGTACCACCTGCCGTCTAGCCAACCATTACAACCCTGGATGGTATCGATCATATAACCCACATCGGGTATAACGTTTAACCCTGTGCTGTGACCTTCTATGACTTGCTGAGAATCCGGATCAACATAGCCATTACCTGTAGCACTGACTGCCACCGTAAACATGGTGGGGCTGAAGAACCAAGTCTGGCGATCTGCCTCGTGACAGCCTGTTGCCGCTGCATACACACACACCACCATTTTGTGCGGATCGTAATGCAGCAGATCGACAAAATACGCCTCTTCGTCCTTCGTAAATGCCAGCTTGCCTGCTCTTAAGGCAACAGGATAAGTCACCCCCTGTAAAGAAAGCTGATACCCGGCCTCACCTTGGTTGGGTGCATCTGCGTTTTGTGGCGTAATACCGGTGCCAAATAACACTTCCTGCCAACCTTGCTCTGCGTCATGAACCCGAAGCTGCTGCTTGCGTTCGAGGTTTCTTTGGTAAAATTCGCGCTGCGCTATCGTATCGCTGTACTGGTAAACAAACAGGTTGGCTCTGGTGAAGAATAGCTCTCCCTTTGAGTTATAATTTTCAAAGGTTTGTATCACGTATCGCTCATTCCCTGACACAGCCACGAGTTGATATTTATACCGGGCGTCAAGTATACAATCGGGCTCATCTGACTGGCACCCTTCGTCTTGAGGCCAGCGCGTGGAACTATAGTAGTCTCGATACAGCTCACCGTCCTTGATATACCAAGTTGACTTATCTTGAGACAGATTAAAATGCGTCTTACCGGTATCAAACAGATCTATATCGAATTGTTCAGTTCTACCAATCAAGCCATGCCAGCGACCTGCAGCCGTCTCTTCAGTCAAAGCCAAATCGGGCTGTGCAACGATCATCAGACCAAATTCGGTATTTGGCCACTGTGGCACGCTGAGGTCCAAGCTCACAACCTGGTAGCCCGTATCCAGCTTCTTGGTGAACCAGAACGCAATTGAGCCCGTCACATCGCCTTCACGGTAGCTCACCGTTAAAGTGTTATCGGTTAATTGCCAGCTGAGTTCATCATCGGGGTCATCCAGCGCTATAACCTGCCCGTCAGCTTTAAACTCAAATCTTTGGGGTGCTGATTTCTGAGATTCTTCATCTGCGTCCCTCAAGTCCAGGTACCAAACCCCCAGCAACGACTCTGGCGTGACTTGTACCGTTTTCAATTTGTCGATCAGATTACTGGTGTAGCTGACTTGGTGCACCTGCGTGCCGGCATTATCACCTTCTATCACCGCCTGTCCCAACTCGTCGATATCGACGGTTCTGAACACGGCATTTTCTGCCAGTACCGTGAGCTTGATTACATCAACATACACCATATGCTTACTGTGCGTTGATGGATAGACAGAGTAGTCTCTGTGCCACTTTGTGGATACATGAAGCGGCTGCTTCAGCGCAATGGTTACGGTGTTTTGATCCTGCACCCAGCGGTCAATTTCGACCGTATTAATTGCCGAAACTGAGCCGCTCCCTGCCTCATTCAGACTGATGTGATAGGGTGGCAGATCTGCGTACTTCACCGATTGAACAATGAAATCCCCCTCAAGTGAGGTGTGAGGCGCAGCAATCAAATCATCATCCGACTTAATACTTTTCCTGGTCTGTGCAATCAGCTGCGGATCAGCCGCATTCAATTCATCTTCGAATGCCTGCGCGGTTTGCTCATCATCGATTAAATCCAGCGTGGTGTTAACGCCCTCTGGCAGATTATATTCGTCGTTGTCCACCACAATTTTAATCAAAGATGCGAGGGTAAGTTGCTCGTCAGCATCCACATTCAATAACGCCTGCTCCAACTGTGCATCCGATTCAATGGTTGTGCCGGTGCGTGTCATTAAGGCATATTCAGCGGTGGTTACATTGGTCACATTCACACCGAAGTGCTCACTTTTGTCCAAAATACCATCCTCACCCGCTTGCTGCTCCAACCGGGCAACCGAATGAAGTACCGATACAAATTCGACCTGACTTTGTGCATCAACCCCAGTTGCGGTTACCACCACCGGACGATCGGCCTCGCTCTCATCCACAATGAGCGTTGCGGTATACTGACCTTCGCTGGATGCGCTCACTTGCGCTTGTGCACTAGCGGCTTGCACCACAACCTGTGCATTGGCTATCGGCTTGTCCGTCACAACACCGGTCAGGGTCACTGAGTTAATTTTTCGCTTGATCAAAACCTCTTGGCTGGCGCTACTTGTAGCCCCTTTATCATCGCTCACCGTGACAGTAAATGTGACTGTAATATCCTGATTTATGTCCGGCACAGTGTAGCTGGGCGTGGCCGTATTGGTGGCAGTTTCTGTCAACTCTAAGGGCGCATTGTGTGTCCAGACATAACTTGCCACTGAACCGTCGGTATCACTTCCCTCGGCTGTCAGTGTAAATGCTGTGCGCTCTAGCTGATCCCCGGTCGCGTTAATACTGACTACCGGAGGCTGGTTTTCCGGTTCGGTGGGTGTTGGTGTTGGTGTTGGTTTAGGGTTTGTCTGTGTATCTGGCTGGGTGTCAAGGGATGTACTTGGTTTATCACTCCCGCCGCCACAACCGGCCAATGTAAAGGCCATGGCTGAAATAAGTGGCAAACACCGCCACCTCGCATTCATTGCAAACTTCATGTTTTTCCTTATTGAAAAAATACAGCTAATTTAAAGGCTTATATGCCTTTTATGTTATTTTTGTCATTATTTACCCGGCTGTCCCAGTGTATGCCGACAGCCTCTGGGTACACGGTATTAAAGCTTATTGTTAATCGCCTCCAACTGCTCGCTAAAACTCAGGTGACGCAGATCCCCTAAACCAGCCTTATTTGTCATTTCTAAGAGCTGTGCTTCCAGTGCCAGCAACGGGGCTTCAGCGCGCTTATCGTCAATGGCAGCCTGCCTGCGCAAATGCTCGGAAAAAAGCTGCCCCATTCTTTTTATCTGTAACTCAGCGAGTTTCACCTTCAGCCTGATGTCTTCATAAGCACGCACATTTTGGCGAATATAACTTTGCGCAGACTCCGTCGTGGCTTTTACGTCCTGATATACGGTAGGCAAAGTGTCGGCCTTATCTGAGTTTGCCAGCGTTCGTACATCACGCAGCACATTTCCCAGGAAAAAGTGCTCAGCAGCGTCCTGTTCCAGCGCATTAAGCTGAGACCGCATTTCAGGCAACGCTCCCTCAACCTCAATGCGTTTGCCAGCAACCAACATCTCTTTGAAGTCCTCATGGCGCGCCGCAAGTCGCGCATAACGGCGCTTAAACTGCTGCTCAGCTTCAAGTGTATCAAGTACCGCAAAATGAGCGCGGACGGGTTCCAGTACACTGACTATCGCTTGCTTAGCGCTCTGCGCTGCGGCAATCAAGCTGACAATTTCCTGACTTAGTGCCATCACATCATCAGCTTTGGTGTCCGAAGAAAACAGGGAGGCACTTTCTAATGACTCCGCGGGGTTTGCAGTGAGCTCTGCAAAGTCCTCTTGCAAAGATTGCCAGAGTTTATTCGCTTTTGACGTCCGTTCGCTGTCGTATTCCCCCAGCTCCGCCTGGACAGACAAATCTATTGCCTGTTGTGCCTCCTGATAGGCCGCTTCAGCTTTATGATAGGCAGCCTGGATCTGCTCCGGGGTTGCCTTATCACTGCTAACAATATTACTCACTGAATCCAGTGTCTTACACCCGCCTAATAAGGTTACTGCCAGTAATAAGGCGATACTGCTTTGTTTGTACATTAATAACTCCATTGGATCCCGGCTGACAGGGATATATTGGTATACTCTATGTCCGGGACAGTGCGACGACTGCCATCTGATTCAGAGATAGCATCACGTTCTTTGTAGGATACATCCAGCCCCGCCATCACAGCAATGCTTTCAAAAACCTGGTAGCGGACGCCAGCACGCCCCTGCACGCCCCAGCCGTTAAAAGTTTCACTGAGTGTTCTCTCAATAGTCCGGGTATTCTGTACGCGGGTATAAACAGGCAGTGTCACTTCGGCGTCTGCATACCAGCTAAACTTATTCGATGGCTCCTGCAGTTTACTATCATACCTCAACCCGGCGGCAGCAATAATGCTCAACTGATCTTCTGTGGTAGAAACCGCAGGCTGCAAATTGCCTGGCAAGCCTTCCAGGTCCCCCGTGCCAGTATTATTTTGCCCGGGCAAATTGAAACGCGCAACGGGATCGCCATCACCGCGCGGGGCAGACTGTAAGACCTGATCAAACTGACCCGCTCCTGGTTGCGCGAACCGAAAGTCCGAGCGAGTAAAGCTAGCGGTGAAGATCCGCCCGCCCATAGTGACTTGCAATGCGCGAGTCATGTTATAGGCAGCGCTCATCGCTATTTCATTCGACTTTAATTTGAAATCGTTATGCTGCACAGCGCCAAACTGGTGCGTTACCGAGCTATCGTTGGGATCCTGAAAATCATTGACATACCAGGTTTCTGTATCCAGACCCGGATATATGGTTGCAGCAGTCCCAATATACACACCCCAGTCGTCATTAATACCAGAGTAGGACAATTGCCTGATTGTGGGATTACGCACTTTTGCGTCCTGAGTCAGACGACCCAGCCCGCTCAAATCATTGAGCGCTTCGCTGTATTCAATAGATTCAAAACCAAGTCGGATTTCACTAAAAGAAGGGTTAGGTGCAGCCACAGCGCTGCCTGAAACCAGGCAACACGCCATCATAAGTGATTTATTCATAACGTTAGACCTTGCGCAGAGTAGACTGGAAAGTAACTCAAGGACCAACGCACCACTCCCTGGTTACAGATTCTTACATTATTGTACAATAATAAGCCACCTCGCCAGATAGTCAAGAAACTCACCTCGCCTGACAAGGCCTGAAAAACAGCTGGAACAGGATATAAAAGAAATCAAAAACAAGTAGTTGCTTTCCAACTTTAATATATCAGAGCCAGCATGAAGCTGGCTCTGGCTGGATACCAACGGGTGACTTAAACAGCTTGCTGAATAATCACATCATCCGCTTTTTTAGTGTACTGAGGCATTTTGTGGAAATTCAGATAGCGGTAGGTATCCGCTGCTGTAGCATTGATCCGCTCAGCATATTGTTGATACTCCGCCGGCGTAGGTAGCTTACCCAAGATTGCCGCAACCGCAGCAAGCTCTGCCGATGCCAGATAGACATTGGCACCGGTGCCTAACCGGTTAGGGAAATTACGTGTTGAAGTCGAGACCACCGTTGCTTTGTCCGCAACCCGGGCCTGGTTGCCCATACACAAAGAACATCCAGGCGTTTCGATACGCGCTCCGACGCGGCCGTAAATACCGTAATACCCCTCATCGGTCAGTTGATCTCTGTCCATCTTAGTCGGCGGCGCAACCCAAAGCTGTGTGGGTAGCCGGGCACCAAAATGGTCGAGCAGTTTACCTGCGGCCCTGAAATGACCAATGTTGGTCATACAAGAACCAATAAACACCTCATCAATTGTTTCACCGGTTACCTCAGACAACAGACGTGCATCATCCGGATCATTTGGCGCACACAGAATAGGCTCTTTAATTTCAGCCAAATCAATCTCAATGGTATGTGCATATTCTGCGTCAGCATCTGCCGTCATCAGCTCAGGAGCCGCCAACCATGCTTCCATCTTGGTGATACGGCGCTCTATGGTACGGACATCACCATACCCTTCGGAAATCATCCACTTCAGCATGACAATATTGGAATTCAGGTACTCTTCAATCGACTCCTGAGATAATTTAACCGTACAGCCCGCAGCCGAGCGCTCAGCCGATGCATCGGACAATTCAAATGCCTGCTCTACAGTCAGGTGCTCAACCCCTTCAATTTCAAGAATGCGGCCAGAGAACTCATTGATCTTGCCTTTCTTTTCAACCGTGAGTAAGCCTTGATTAATCGCATAGTAGGGGATCGCATGAACCAGGTCGCGCAACGTGATCCCGGGTTGCATCTTACCTTTAAACCTCACCAATACGGATTCTGGCATATCTAGCGGCATCACACCGGTTGCAGCTGCAAATGCCACAGCCCCCGATCCGGCCGGAAATGAAATCCCCAATGGGAAACGGGTATGGGAGTCACCGCCTGTCCCCACGGTATCTGGCAGCAACATGCGGTTCAGCCATGAGTGGATCACGCCATCGCCTGGACGCAGTGATACGCCACCACGATTCATGATGAAATCCGGCAGAGTATGGTGGGTATTCACATCAATAGGCTTAGGGTAAGCTGAGGTATGACAGAATGACTGCATCGTCAGATCAGCCGAAAAACCCAGACATGCCAGATCTTTCAATTCATCTCGAGTCATTGGCCCTGTGGTATCCTGCGAGCCCACAGTGGTCATTGTTGGCTCACAATACTGACCGGGACGCACCCCTGGCATATTACAGGCACGACCAACCATTTTTTGCGCCAATGTGAACCCTTTGCCTGAGTCCTCTACCAATTTAGGTTTACAGAAAATATCTTCCTGGTCCAATCCCAGCGCATGCCGAGCCTTGTCAGTCAGCCCACGTCCAATGATCAAAGGAATACGACCACCGGCGCGTACTTCATCCAGGATCACCTCTGACTTCAAACTAAATGTGGTGATCACTTCATCGCTGCCATGGCGCTTAACGACCCCTTCGTATGGGTAGATATCAATCTGATCACCCATGTTCAGATCATCAACTGGCAGCTCAATGGGTAAGGCACCCGAATCTTCCATTGTATTGAAGAAAATAGGCGCAATCTTACCACCGAGGCACACACCACCCACGCGCTTATTTGGCACAAACGGAATATCGTCACCCATAAACCATAGCACAGAGTTAGTCGCTGACTTACGTGAAGAACCGGTACCTACAACATCACCGACATAGGCCAATGGCAAACCTTTTTGTTTCAGCGCCTCTAATTGGGTGACCGGACCAATTTCACCCGCTCTGTCAGGCGTAATGCCATCGCGCTCATTTTTCAACATGGCCAGCGCATGCAGCGGAATATCGGGTCGTGACCAGGCGTCCGGTGCCGGAGACAGGTCATCCGTATTGGTTTCGCCCGTCACCTTAAAGACCGTCACAGAGATTTTATCTGCGACTGCTGGCTTTTCCAGGAACCAATCGGCGTTTGCCCAGGATTCAATGACCTGCTTAGCAAATGTATTACCTGCTTTGGCTTTTTCCTCAACATCATAGAAGGCATCAAACATGAGCAAGGTGTGTGATAAGCCTTTCACCGCTATTGGCGCTAATGCGGTGTCATCCAGCAACTCAATCATCGGCGCAATGTTGTAACCACCCAACATAGTGCCCAATAGCTCCGCGGCATAAGCTTTAGAGATAAGGGGAGAGGTCGCTTCGCCTTGTGTAATAGCCGCTAAAAAGCCCGCTTTCACGTAGGCTGCATCATCCACACCGGGTGGTACACGATTGATAAACAGATCCACGATGAACTCTTCTTCACCTGCTGGTGGCGTTTTCAATAACTCGATCAGTTCTGCGGTTTGCTGCGCATCCAGCGGCTTGGGAACAATCCCTTGCGCTGCGCGCTCCTCAACATGGTTACGATATTCTTGAAGCACAATAATGCCCTCTTGGTGACGTGAACAGGTAATTAATTTTTAGGGTTAAAAACCCTAATAAATTTGCTTATATGTAAAATATGATGATTTATTATAAGGTCTTAGAGTATAGATGAAAATCAAACCGCCACTTTGCCGCCTTATATTGACTATAAACTCTGTGAATATACTGAGTTAAAAACAATGTTTATATGAATGGCTTGAAGTAAGGAAAAGAGACAAAAAGGCCCGGACAATGCCGGGCCAGAGTAGAATAAAGAATAAACAAGGGTTAGCGCTTAACTTTGACACGCTCTACAGATTTCACTTTTGCCTCAACACGGCGGTTTTCAGCATGGGCTTGCGCGGAGTCATCGGTATTTTTCAGACGCTCTTCACCATATCCCACTGTTGTGATGCGCATCTCATCAATGCCTTTCTCAATAAGCTGCTTGGCAACTGCATCAGCACGCTTCTTAGATAACCATTTGTTGTAGTCAGCTTTACCCACAGCGGAAGTATGGCCTTCAAGTACCACGGTGGTTTCTGGGTGCTCCTTCAGGAAGCTTACAACAGCTTGAATATCATCAAGATACTGTTGTGACACACTTGAATTATTGTTCGGGAAACGCACCAACAGGCTGACAGTCACCTCTTTGTCTTCGTACAAAGTACACCCTTGTGCATCCACTGCATCACTCATTGGTGTATTGGCACATTGGTCATCCATATCATAAATGCCATCTTTGTCCGTATCGACAGGCGCTGCGACAACAGCCACTGGCTCGGGCTGCGGAGCTGGTGCTGGCTCAACAGGTTTACTGCTGCTCGCGCCGCCAAAGAAATAGTTAATACCAAGCTTTGCGCCCACATCGGTGTAACCCCGATCAATGCCCTGATAAATAGCCGTTTCAAAGTTAGCTGCAAAGTTGTCGCTGAAGTGATGACGATAACCCGCGCCCACATTGGCAAAGGTGTTATTGTCGAACACATCGATTGATTTCAGACCAAATAGTGCATAGAAAGGGCCGCCATTAAAGTGGTAAAGGCCATCAATGCCAATTCTATCACCGTCTGCAGAGTCGCTACGTAATCCAGACAAATCAAAGTCCATATCAGCATACTCAAGACGAGCACTCCAGTATTTGCTAAAGCGATAACCCAGCTCGGCACCCCACCCCATTGAATCATCAACGGTGACACCAGCTGCATCCCGGCTGTTTTCCCACTCAGCATTATAGTAGTCACCAAAGACGCCCAAATAAACGCCTTCTTGGTGGTCATCCGCATACGCACTGGTTGCCATCAAAGCTGTTACAACAACGCTTAGCATTCGTAGTTTCATCATCCTTCCCTCTCTAAAATAATAATAATGCAATCTGATATTTGCAGTAATAATAGTAGATGATGTCTTAATATTTACTTAACACAAATTAGGAATTTTTTGTTAATTTTACATTCAGCTCTGATGACCAAATAACACCCGGTACAATCCCTGCTCCGCAACCAGACTATGATGATCTCCCGCCTGACTCACGACGCCATCATCCAGCACATAAATCTGATCCGCCTGACGAATCGCGCTCAGTCGATGGGCAATGATCAGGGTCGTACGGCCTGACAAGAAAGTATTCAGATTACGGTGTATCTTGGCTTCAGTTTCCACATCCAGCGCAGACGTTGCTTCATCTAGCACCACCACTTTAGGATCCGCGGCAACCATACGGGCAATGGCCAGGCGTTGCTTTTGTCCGCCCGACAGTCTCACCCCATTGCGACCCACCACAGTATCGAGCTGTTCGGGCATGTCTGTGACAGTGTCTGCCAGTTCAGCCACCTTTAACGCATGCCATAACAGCTCATCATCACAGGCTTTACCCATGGCCAGATTTTCCCGAATGCTGGCATTAAATAGAATCGGCTGCTGTAGCACTGTCACAACATGCTCCCGAATGGCATGAAAACCAACCTCTTCGGCAGGCTCGTCATTTATCAAAATCTCGCCGGACTGCTTCTGATATAATCCCAGCAATAATTGCACAACAGTCGACTTACCACCCCCCGATACCGCAACTAACGCTGTTTTCTTACCGCTGGGCAAGCTCAAAGACACATCATTGAGTACCGGCAAGCCATCTTGATAGGCAAAACTAACATGACGAAAATCGATGCGGATCGTCGGTTGTTTGAATACCTCACTGTTAGCAGGCTGATGGGGCTCTGTACTGAATGCCAACACTTGATTCAGACGCTGAAGCGCAGCGGTCGCGCCATAATAAGCATACTGAATACTCAGTATTTCCTGCACAGGTCCCATCATAAACCACAAGTAGCCAAATACCGCGAATATCTGACCTACGGTTAAGTCAGAGAAAACCACCATCAGCATAGCGATGGCACGAAAGACTTCAAATCCCAACAAGAAAACGGTGAAGCTGAGACGATTGACTGCGTCTGTTTTCCACTGTGACTGTACAGAGTGGTAACGAAGCGATTTTGCCGCCCCTACAACCGTATCGAAATAACTTTGCTCGCGTCGCATTGCCTTGAGCTGAGCGATGGCGTCTAAAGTATCGACCAGTGCACTTTGAAATGCCTCAAACGCATTATTCTGACGCTTCTTCAAATCTTTAACGCGCTTCCCGAACTGCCGGGAAAAATAAATCACCGCAGGGTTGAGTGTCAGAATGATCAAGCCCAACAGCCAGTCGATCCATAACAGTACCGCAGCCGTCCCAACAATCGTCAAAATACCTATCAAGAAACGAGACAGGGTCTGGCTGATAAAAGCATCCAGCGTCTCTATATCTGTGATACATCGCGAACTGATCGCCGCGGCGCCCTGAGTTTCATATTCCTTGAGTTGCACCTTTGCCAAATGGCCAAGCAGTCTTTCCCGGATCCGATAAGAAATGTCCTTTCCAATGATAGTGAACTGACGTGATTGAGCAACACCCAGCACCAATGCCCCCAGGCGCATACACACCACAGCTATCAGGATAGAGATGATATAGCCCGTCGCTCCGTGCCACTGAGCAGGCAATACATGATTGAGGACCTCCACCGCTGTACCAGGGCGTGCCAATAACACTTCATCCACCAATAATGGCATCATGAGCGGAATGGGCACACTCACCAAAGCGGCACAAAAAGCAATCAGGTGTGCGTAAATCAAGGGGGTTTTATGTGTCAGGATCTGTCGCTTGATTTCCTGCCAGGTCAGTGCCTGGTTGCTCTGCTCATTCATAGCTTACGTACCACAAAACGTCTGGTAGGCTTGTTCATGTGCCATAGTCGCCAACCATTGAGCAGGATAGGCTTGATAGGTATATGGAGTCTTCAGCGCATTTAGCCAATCAGTAAACTCATCACTCTGGGTCCCTTCATTAAACTGGGCAATAAATCGCTCCACCAGATCATTGCGCGGTATAATAGCCGGATTCACAGATTGCATCAGTGCCAGTGCCTCAGCTGTATTGTGTCCGCTAATCCGCTTTCGCCACTTACTCACCCAGTCAGCTAATACTTCAGGTACAGGATAGGCCGGTAGTGGACTGGCATGTAGTGCGTTTGTCAGAGCAGCAAACGTATTGGTGTAATCCAGTTTATTTTGCTGCATCAGCGATAATAACTCACTCAGTAATGCCTGATCGGATTCCTCCCAGGTGCCTATCCCAAGCTTTTTAGACCACATTAACTGGTAGCCCTCATTAAAACTCTCAGCAAACTGGCTTAGAATATTTGAAAAGCGCTCCAGCGCCGCGTCTTTATCCTCAATCAACTCCATCAGAGACTCCGCCAGGCGCCCACAATTCCAACTGGCAATGTTAGGTTGCTGACCGAAGGCATAGCGTCCTTGACGATCAATAGAGCTAAACACGGTATCGAACGAAAAAGACTCCATCATCGCACAGGGGCCATAGTCAATCGTCTCACCATTGACTAGGGTGTTATCTGTATTCATAACCCCATGAATGAAGCCAACCTGCATCCATTTAAGTATCAGTGCACACTGGCGCTGACATACCTGCGCAAAGAAATCAAAGATACGTGCCTCACCACTGGACGTAATATCGCTAAAGTGTTCACGGATACATAACTCGACAAGCTTACTCATCGCCGAAACATCTTTATTCACTGCCATCAACTGAAAGGTGCCAACCCGGATATGGCTTCGGGCAATGCGACATACAACAGCGCCGGGCTCTGGCGTCTGTCGCATCACCTGTTGACCCGTGGACAAGACTGCCAGACAGTGTGTTGTTGGTACGCCCAAAGCTTGCATTGCATGGCTCATGATGTACTCCCGGACAGCCGGGCCCAGTGCACACAGGCCATCCCCCCCTCGCGAAAAGACTGTCGCGCCGGAGCCTTTAAGGTGCATGTCATAGCTGAGGCCATCTGCTGCGGCGATTGATGCAATTAGGTGTGCTCGTCCATCACCAAGTTGCGGATTAAAATGACCAAACTGATGGCCACAGTACGCCATTGCAACCGGCTGAATGTGCTCGACCTGAGACACACCCGCAAGGTAGTCACGTAGCGCTCGCTGATCGATCTCAAAGCCTAATTCGGATAACAATGCCTGATTCGTAAGTAGCAATTGAGCCTGCTCAAACTGATAAGGCTGCTGAGGGACCAGGTAAGTCTCTCCCAACTCGGTGTAGCGGGTAAAAAACTGGCTCATGATGACACTCCTAGCACGTTGTCACCCACACTATAAGCGACAAGCTGACTTAATTTTTGCAATGAATAACCACTTTGTCCACGTAACTCATTGAAGAAGGCTTGTGCAGAGCGCAGTGATTTTTGGCTATGCAAACCACCAGAGATCACCTCATGGGCGCGTAGATAAGCTTCTACATCGCGGCTCAGAATAAATGTATCTTTACCAACAGCCCTCAGCGCATAAGGGCCGGTGTTGCCCCCTAATCGACTCCCTTGCTTTTTGAGTAACAGCCATAATTCAATGATGTTGTCCTCTGGCCAATGAGCAACAAGCTTACTAAAAGTGCCGTGTTCTAATGCCAATTCATGGATCATCAGACAGTTATGAGCAATGCTTTGTACTTTTTTATAGTTACGTACAATGCGTTCATCCTGAGCACGCTGTTCAAACATCTCAGGCGACATATAAAGTAACTTCTCAATCGAAAAGTCCCAGAATACTTCTCGAAAGCCAGCCCACTTGGCGTTAATCACTGACCAATAAAAACCACTTTGAAATATTTTACGAGTGAACTCTTCCAGCCAGACATCATCGGGAAGCATTGCAAGTTGTGTTTTTGATACTGGCTCGCTGAGTAATGATTCCAGTATGTCCTTCGAACCTTTTCGCTCGCACGCTCGTTCATAAATATCTAAAAAACTTTCCACAGCTTAGCCTTTTACTTTTGATCAATGGGATAGACGCTTTTGTTTGGCGATTCGTTTTATTCAACAATAAGCGCTATAGTTTTGTTTAGCCCGGTTTTCAGAGCGTTGTCAGTGAAATACATTATTTTTGTTTTATTTTATAGTTTTACGTTAAGTGCTGAAACAGTGCATATTACAACTGGTCAATGGCCTCCATACGTAGACCGGCATCGTGAGGATCAAGGGTGTACCGCTCAGCTTATCCGAGATGCCTTTGCTTTGCACGGGATCCGTGTTCGGTTTGTGTTTATGCCCTGGCAACGCGCATATGAAGAGGGGAAGAAAGCAGAGTTTATTGGCAGCGCTTATTGGTATTACAATGAAAAAAGAGCAACCGAATACCTGTATACGTCATACCCCCTCACCTCGGAAGTGTCTCACTTTTATCATCTGGATAGCATACCATTTAAATTTAACTCCTACGCCGACCTAAAGCCATACAGATTACTTATCAATAAAGGTTTAACGTATCCAAACACACTATGGCAGGCGATCAAAGAGTATGAAATTGAAGTGATGGAAGCCACCTACACCACCAAAAATTTGCAATTCCTGCTGCGTCAGCGCGCGGATATTGTCGTTCTGGATGAACAAACTGAGAGAGAGTATGCAAAAGCCCTATCTAACTCTGAGGTAAAACGCCTGGTACGGCAACCAAAACCGGCATTCGTCAATCAGGGGTTTTTACTGATAAATCAACATAACAAAAAATATGTGGCACTCTTTAATAGCGCACTTCAAAAGCTTATCTCAAACAAACCTTATCTGGCGCAATATCAAGACAATTGCTCATCGATTAGTACCCAGTGATTGTTCGTCATACCCATAAATACAGCTTTAAAGAGCGCTCGATCAGGTACCTGATCATGGTCGCCAGGTGGAAGTACGATTCATACTCTCCGTGTGGCCTGTGAGTAGTTCCCGCATCAAGTGCGGGATGACAGTAGTGTGGGCTTTGTGATCGGTAAGTTATACAACTTTTTTAAATCACACATAGCAAAAAAACCGCTGCATTGCTGCAACGGGTTTGACGTACATGGAAGTACGAATGTCGATGAGATTCATGGATGAATGTCTTTCGTCGACCTTTTATTAGGCCCTGGCGATGTCCTACTTTCACATGGGTGAATTGCGACCGAAGCACCGCTTCGCAGCTATCGTTCAAAGTCGTACTTTAGCGCGCCTTTGCGCAAGGTGAAATGAGCAATTGTAGAGAACGCAGACCTATTCACAACGCAAAAGAGCCCTCCACAAAGAAGTGTGCCCAAAGACTGCTAGATACCAGCTTCATGGATGAATAGACAACGCCATTCTGTCTACAGCTTCATCGACACTTTTTTAAATTTCAAACGCAAAAAAGCCCGACTCTTTCGAATCGGGCTTTCTTTTATTAGGAGCTTGGCAATGTCCTACTTTCACATGGGAAACCCCACACTATCATCGGCGCTATTTCGTTTCACTACTGAGTTCGGCATGGAGTCAGGTGGTTCCAAAATGCTATGGTTACCAAGCAAATTCTTTCGTGCAAGATGTTTATCAACACCTCACTAAAATCTGGAAAAGCGTATTAAATTCTTATCGTCTACTTTAATTCTTAACTTCTAACAAACAAAACCACTTTGGCGTTGTATGGTTAAGCCTCACGGGTAATTAGTACGAGTTAGCTCAATGGCTCACACCACTTCCACATCTCGCCTATCAACGTTGTAGTCTTCAACGGCCCTTCAGTTAACTTAAAGTTAAAGTGAGAACTCATCTCGAGGCTCGCTTCCCGCTTAGATGCTTTCAGCGGTTATCGATTCCGAACGTAGCTACCGGGCAATGCCATTGGCATGACAACCCGAACACCAGCGGTTCGTCCACTCCGGTCCTCTCGTACTAGGAGCAGCCCCTCTCAATTCTCAAACGCCCACGGCAGATAGGGACCGAACTGTCTCACGACGTTCTAAACCCAGCTCGCGTACCACTTTAAATGGCGAACAGCCATACCCTTGGGACCGACTTCAGCCCCAGGATGTGATGAGCCGACATCGAGGTGCCAAACACCGCCGTCGATATGAACTCTTGGGCGGTATCAGCCTGTTATCCCCGGAGTACCTTTTATCCGTTGAGCGATGGCCCTTCCATTCAGAACCACCGGATCACTATGACCTACTTTCGTACCTGCTCGACGTGTCTGTCTCGCAGTTAAGCTGGCTTCTACCATTACACTAACCGTACGATGTCCGACCGTACTTAGCCAACCTTCGTGCTCCTCCGTTACTCTTTGGGAGGAGACCGCCCCAGTCAAACTACCCACCAGGCACTGTCCTCAACCCCGATTAGGGGCCTAAGTTAGAACATCAACACTACAAGGGTGGTATTTCAAGGACGGCTCCACGCAATCTAGCGACTGCGCTTCAAAGCCTCCCACCTATCCTACACATGTAGGGTCAATGTTCAGTGCCAAGCTGTAGTAAAGGTTCACGGGGTCTTTCCGTCTAGCCGCGGGTACACAGCATCTTCACTGCGATTTCAATTTCACTGAGTCTCGGGTGGAGACAGCGTGGCCATGGTTACACCATTCGTGCAGGTCGGAACTTACCCGACAAGGAATTTCGCTACCTTAGGACCGTTATAGTTACGGCCGCCGTTTACCGGGGCTTCGATCAAGAGCTTCGCCTAAGCTAACCCCATCAATTAACCTTCCGGCACCGGGCAGGTGTCACACCGTATACGTCATCTTACGATTTTGCACAGTGCTGTGTTTTTAATAAACAGTCCCAGCCACCTGGTCACTGCGGCTCTCGCCTGCTTACGACGCGAAGTCTTCACAAGTAAGAGCGTACCTTCTCCCGAAGTTACGGTACAATTTTGCCTAGTTCCTTCACCCGAGTTCTCTCAAGCGCCTTAGTATTCTCTACCTGACCACCTGTGTCGGTTTAGGGTACGATTCGGTATAAACTGAAGCTTAGAGGCTTTTCCTGGAAGTAGGGCATCAACAACTTCACCACCGTGGTGGCTCGTCTCGACTCTCAGCCTTAGCGACCCGGATTTTCCTAAGTCACCAGCCTACAGTCTTTCACATGGACAACCAACGCCATGCTTGCCTAGCCTGCTCCGTCCCCCCATCGCATTTATACCAAGTACGGGAATATTAACCCGTTTCCCATCGACTACGCTCTTCAGCCTCGCCTTAGGGGTCGACTCACCCTACCCTGATTAACATGGGATAGGAACCCTTGGTCTTCCGGCGTGCGGGTTTTTCACCCGCATTATCGTTACTCATGTCAGCATTCGCACTTCTGATACGTCCAGCAAACCTTACAGTTCACCTTCAGCCGCTTACAGAACGCTCCCCTACCCCGCATACTAAGTATGCAGCCGTAGCTTCGGTGGTATGTTTAGCCCCGTTACATCTTCCGCGCAGGCCGACTCGACTAGTGAGCTATTACGCTTTCTTTAAAGGATGGCTGCTTCTAAGCCAACCTCCTAGCTGTTTTAGCCTTCCCACATCGTTTCCCACTTAACATACACTTTGGGACCTTAGCTGACGGTCTGGGTTGTTTCCCTCTCCACGATGGACGTTAGCACCCACCGTGTGTCTCCCGGATAGTACTTTACGGTATTCGGAGTTTGCAAAGGGTTGGTAAGTCGGGATGACCCCCTAGCCTTAACAGTGCTCTACCCCCGTAAGTATTCGTCCGAGGCTCTACCTAAATAGATTTCGGGGAGAACCAGCTATCTCCCGGTTTGATTAGCCTTTCACTCCTAGCCACAGGTCATCCCCTAACTTTTCAACGTTAGTGGGTTCGGTCCTCCAGTCAGTGTTACCTGACCTTCAACCTGCCCATGGCTAGATCACCGGGTTTCGGGTCTATACCCTGCAACTTAAGCGCCCAGTTAAGACTCGCTTTCGCTACGGCTCCCCTAAATGGTTAACCTTGCTACAGAATATAAGTCGCTGACCCATTATACAAAAGGTACGCAGTCACCCTCGAGGGGCTCCTACTGCTTGTACGTACACGGTTTCAGGTTCTATTTCACTCCCCTCACAGGGGTTCTTTTCGCCTTTCCCTCACGGTACTGGTTCACTATCGGTCAGTTGGGAGTATTTAGCCTTGGAGGATGGTCCCCCCATATTCAGTCAAAGTTTCACGTGCTCCGACCTACTCGATTTCACTTTAAATAAGTTGTCGTGTACGGGACTGTCACCCTGTATCGTCATACTTTCCAGAATGTTCCACTAACTACATTAAAGCTTAAGGGCTAATCCGATTTCGCTCGCCGCTACTTTCGGAATCTCGGTTGATTTCTTTTCCTACGGGTACTTAGATGTTTCAGTTCTCCGCGTTCGCTTCATACAGCTATGTATTCACTGCATGATGACCCAAAGGGCCGGGTTTCCCCATTCGGAAATCCTAGTCTCAAGTGCCTCTTACTGGCTCAACTAGGCTTATCGCAAGTTAGTACGTCCTTCATCGCCTCCAACTGCCAAGGCATCCACCGTGTACGCTTAGTCACTTAACCATACAACCCAAAATGGTTTTTCTGCGCCTTTGTCTCTCATGCTGCGTTCCTTAAATATTTTACTTGGTTACAACCAGTAAGGTTGCGCCCTGCGATAAAATATTTAAGCGCCTTGCCTGAAAAACAAATTCATTGAAAAATGTATTTTAAGCTGTAGTGCTAAAGACAGTTTTAACTTCGCCAGAAGTTAAGTAATACTAAAGTAGACGCTAATAAATTCTTTCGAATTTATCGGCATTTTTCTTTCGAAAACTCTATAGAACAACAATTTTCATTGTCATTCCGAGAATTTAATATCAGCTTTCCAAATTTTTAAAGAGCAAGAGAATGACTTCTCAGAGTTAAAAACTCTCAGAGTACCAAATCGTTGGTAAGAGTGTTTATCTATGAGGAGTAGGTAGTAAAGTGGTGGAGCTAAGCAGGATCGAACTGCTGACCTCCTGCGTGCAAGGCAGGCGCTCTCCCAGCTGAGCTATAGCCCCACATTACTAGGAATAACATTGTTTTGAACCGAGCTTCTTTTTGAGGCCAGGCATTAAGTGAGGACGTTTAGTGTTTTCTAAACGACGAGCTTAATAACGCAGCATCGGGAAGAAGTGGTGGGTCTGAGTAGACTTGAACTACCGACCTCACGCTTATCAGGCGTGCGCTCTAACCAGCTGAGCTACAGACCCAAACAATGTTTGTGTTCTCTAATTCTAATCAACAATCATCTGTGTGGACACTTCGAACAAATTAGTTCTAAGTCGATAAGGAGGTGATCCAGCCCCAGGTTCCCCTAGGGCTACCTTGTTACGACTTCACCCCAGTCATGAATCACTCCGTGGTGAACGCCCTCCCGAAGGTTAAGCTATCCACTTCTGGAGCAACCCACTCCCATGGTGTGACGGGCGGTGTGTACAAGGCCCGGGAACGTATTCACCGCGGCATTCTGATCCGCGATTACTAGCGATTCCGACTTCATGGAGTCGAGTTGCAGACTCCAATCCGGACTACGACATACTTTAAGTGATTCGCTTACTATCGCTAGTTCGCAGCACTCTGTATATGCCATTGTAGCACGTGTGTAGCCCTACACGTAAGGGCCATGATGACTTGACGTCGTCCCCACCTTCCTCCGGTTTATCACCGGCAGTCTCCTTAGAGTTCCCGACCGAATCGCTGGCAACTAAGGATAAGGGTTGCGCTCGTTGCGGGACTTAACCCAACATCTCACAACACGAGCTGACGACAGCCATGCAGCACCTGTATCAGAGTTCCCGAAGGCACCAAACCATCTCTGGTAAGTTCTCTGTATGTCAAGTGTAGGTAAGGTTCTTCGCGTTGCATCGAATTAAACCACATGCTCCACCGCTTGTGCGGGCCCCCGTCAATTCATTTGAGTTTTAACCTTGCGGCCGTACTCCCCAGGCGGTCTACTTAATGCGTTAGCTTTGGAAAAGTTGTCCGAAGACCCCAGCTCCTAGTAGACATCGTTTACGGCGTGGACTACCAGGGTATCTAATCCTGTTTGCTCCCCACGCTTTCGTACATGAGCGTCAGTGTTGACCCAGGTGGCTGCCTTCGCCATCGGTATTCCTTCAGATCTCTACGCATTTCACCGCTACACCTGAAATTCTACCACCCTCTATCACACTCTAGTTGACCAGTTCGAAATGCAGTTCCCAGGTTAAGCCCGGGGCTTTCACATCTCGCTTAACAAACCGCCTGCGTACGCTTTACGCCCAGTAATTCCGATTAACGCTCGCACCCTCCGTATTACCGCGGCTGCTGGCACGGAGTTAGCCGGTGCTTCTTCTGTCAGTAACGTCACAGCTAGCAGGTATTAACTACTAACCTTTCCTCCTGACTGAAAGTGCTTTACAACCCGAAGGCCTTCTTCACACACGCGGCATGGCTGCATCAGGCTTGCGCCCATTGTGCAATATTCCCCACTGCTGCCTCCCGTAGGAGTCTGGACCGTGTCTCAGTTCCAGTGTGGCTGATCATCCTCTCAAACCAGCTAGGGATCGTCGCCTTGGTAAGCCGTTACCTTACCAACTAGCTAATCCCACTTGGGCCAATCTAAAGGCGAGAGCCGAAGCCCCCTTTGGTCCGTAGACATTATGCGGTATTAGCCATCGTTTCCAATGGTTGTCCCCCACCTCAAGGCATGTTCCCAAGCATTACTCACCCGTCCGCCGCTCGTCATCTTCTAGCAAGCTAGAAATGTTACCGCTCGACTTGCATGTGTTAGGCCTGCCGCCAGCGTTCAATCTGAGCCATGATCAAACTCTTCAATTAAAAGTTTTTTGTTTGAAGTAAACTTCAAACCATGCTCAATGAATTCTGATTTTGATTCTTTCGAATCGAATTGACTGTTATAGTCACTCAGTTCAGTTGAGACTCTAAATTTTTGTGCGTCATTCAGTAAACTGAAATCCGCTGTTAGAACTCAATCTGTACGAGTGCCCACACAGATGATTGCTTCATATTTTTAAAGAACAGTGCGATAACTTGTTATCGCTGCGCTGTTAGCGCTGAGGGTTGTGCATTCTAATCACTTCCCATTTTATGTCAACACTTAATTTTGAAAAATTTCAGAACCAAGTTTTATTTGACTCCCAACTCGCTGGCTCGTAGAGTTCCCGAAGGCACCAAACCATCTCTGGTAAGTTCTCTGTATGTCAAGTGTAGGTAAGGTTCTTCGCGTTGCATCGAATTAAACCACATGCTCCACCGCTTGTGCGGGCCCCCGTCAATTCATTTGAGTTTTAACCTTGCGGCCGTACTCCCCAGGCGGTCTACTTAATGCGTTAGCTTTGGAAAAGTTGTCCGAAGACCCCAGCTCCTAGTAGACATCGTTTACGGCGTGGACTACCAGGGTATCTAATCCTGTTTGCTCCCCACGCTTTCGTACATGAGCGTCAGTGTTGACCCAGGTGGCTGCCTTCGCCATCGGTATTCCTTCAGATCTCTACGCATTTCACCGCTACACCTGAAATTCTACCACCCTCTATCACACTCTAGTTTGCCAGTTCGAAATGCAGTTCCCAGGTTAAGCCCGGGGCTTTCACATCTCGCTTAACAAACCGCCTGCGTACGCTTTACGCCCAGTAATTCCGATTAACGCTCGCACCCTCCGTATTACCGCGGCTGCTGGCACGGAGTTAGCCGGTGCTTCTTCTGTCAGTAACGTCACAGCTAGCAGGTATTAACTACTAACCTTTCCTCCTGACTGAAAGTGCTTTACAACCCGAAGGCCTTCTTCACACACGCGGCATGGCTGCATCAGGCTTGCGCCCATTGTGCAATATTCCCCACTGCTGCCTCCCGTAGGAGTCTGGACCGTGTCTCAGTTCCAGTGTGGCTGATCATCCTCTCAAACCAGCTAGGGATCGTCGCCTTGGTAAGCCGTTACCTTACCAACTAGCTAATCCCACTTGGGCCAATCTAAAGGCGAGAGCCGAAGCCCCCTTTGGTCCGTAGACATTATGCGGTATTAGCCATCGTTTCCAATGGTTGTCCCCCACCTCAAGGCATGTTCCCAAGCATTACTCACCCGTCCGCCGCTCGTCATCTTCTAGCAAGCTAGAAATGTTACCGCTCGACTTGCATGTGTTAGGCCTGCCGCCAGCGTTCAATCTGAGCCATGATCAAACTCTTCAATTAAAAGTTTTTTGTTCGAAGTAAACTTCAAACGCGCTCAATGAATTCTGTATAAATTGACTATGTTAGTCACTCATAAGAAATTGAGACTCTAAATTTTTGTGCGTCATTCAGTAAACTGAAATCCGCTGTTAGAACTCAATCTGTACGAGTGCCCACACAGATGATTGCTTCATATTTTTAAAGAACAGTGCGATAACTTGTTATCGCTGCGCTGTTAGCGCTGAGGGTTGTGCATTCTAATCACTTCCCATTTTATGTCAACACTTAATTTTGAAAAATTTCAGAACCAAGTTTTATTTGACTCCCAACTCGCCGGCTCGTTGCTTTTCAGCGTTGTGCCCCGTGTCGGTGGATGCGCATTATAGGGAAATCGAAACCCAGCGCAACCCCTTTTTTGAAGAAAAGTGAGAAAAACAGCGCGTTCGAACAAGATTCAAACAAAACGCACTTTTTTAGGCCTTTATTGTACAAAAAGAGCGCTTAATCGCGCTCAATTTTCAATATCCAACCGGCTTTTTCCTGATACCCAGCTTCTAACTCTAATTCGCTGCGCATCAATGGGTGCTCGTGCAACCACTCATCAGGCAAAGTCAGGGTAAGCGTTTCAGGTTCAGTCGCTGTGATGTATAGATCTGGCAAAACATCATCCTGGCGGCGCATAGATAAAATGACAGCAATCCGGAAGATCCTGACAAGTAACTCAATGAATCCCTGATGATGACCAAACTGAAGAAAGGTATCTTCTTCTACATCGAGTCGGTGATTACCTACTAAAGTTACCACCATCTGCTTTTGTACTCGGGAATATCCAGGCATGCCTGTGTGTTTTAAAATGTAAGCGCTGTGCAGATGATAAGACTTATAATCAATGACCAGACCAATCTCATGCATGGATGCAGCGGCATTCAATAAACTACATGCACTTTGAAAATCAAACTGCATTGGTGTTTTCAATTGCTGTAGAAAAATTTTGCAGATATCAAATACACGTGTCGCCTGCCCCGCATCAACATGATATCGGGACATAAAGCCGTCGAGTGTACGTTTACGAATATCAGCCTGATTCAGCTGATCAATCATGCAATATAGAATGCCTTCGCGCAGTGCTCCCCCTGCAAGACCCATTCGCTCGATCTGTAACGCTTCAAACAAAGCTATCAAGATTGCCAGACCAGAAACAAAGACCAAACGACGTTCTTCACTCAATCCGGGCAACTCAAGTTGCTCTATACTTTCAAATTGAATAGCTTGCGCACGAATTGCCTGGAGCTTATCCAGCGTCAGCATCTCATCCAGACCCAGCGCCGCAAAAATTTCCTGAATTGCCTGAACCGTTCCGGATGCGCCAATTGCCAGCTCCCAACCAGACGATTTATATTGAGCAGCAAAAGGAGCAACCACTTTGTGCGCAGCTGCGGTTGCAGCGGAGAAATTGGCCTCACTCAGTGCACCATCTGAGAAATAACGCTCTAAATAAGTGACACATCCCATATTCAGGCTATGGTACAACTGTGCTTCAAAGCCCTGACCAATGACAATTTCGGTGCTCGCACCGCCGATATCCACAACGAGCTGTCGGCCCTGGCAGGCTGAGGTATGCGCTACGCCCTTATATATAGATCGGGCCTCTTCTTCGCCACTAATGATAGAAATAGGGTGACCCAGAATTTGCTCGGCTTGGTGCTTAAAAACGTCAGCATTGGTTGCCAGACGCAAGGTTGCAGTGGCCACAATACGTATATTGTCAGCCGGGATATCCTGAAGTCGTTCGGCGAACAAGGATAAACACTCCCAGCCTCGCTGCATCGCTTCTTCACTCAGCAAATTTTGCTCATCCAGGCCTGCGGCCAGCCGTACTTTACGTTTGACTCGACCAATTGTATGCACACCGCCGGCCATATGTTTTGCGATCAACATGTGGAAGCTGTTTGATCCTAAATCAATCACCGCATACACATTTTCATGTGGAGATCTCTGAACCACGCTTACTAACCTCTATCTACCTCTACCAAAACGCCCGATTAATTGCGCGGGCGCGACTTTTGGTAACTACCTTGTCGACGGTTATTACCGCTGCGGTTACCGCGCTGACCGGACGTATTTCTGCGCCTTTGTTGTCTGGCTGGCGCTTTAATATCATCTAGCAGAGCTGACTTATCGTAGTGCGAAACCGGAATTGCATGATCAATGTATTCTTCAATCTCATGTAAGTTATATGCATATTGCTCGCAGGCAAAACTAATCGCATGCCCTGATGCGCCTGCTCGGCCAGTACGGCCAATACGATGCACATAATCTTCACAGTCATCTGGTAAATCAAAATTGAGTACATGACTCACTTCAGGAATATGCAACCCTCGCGCAGCAACATCCGTTGCAACCAGCAGGTCCAGTTCACCTTTAGTGAATTTAGACAAAATCGACAAACGCTTTTTCTGATTAACATCACCGGTTAACAGTCCAACCCGATGCCCATCATTTTTTAGCCATTCATACACGTTTTCACAACTGTGCTTAGTGTTGGCAAATACAATCGCCTTGTCTGGCCACTCTTCCTCAATCAAGGTAAGGAGTAAAGGAATTTTGTCCTCTTGCGAGGGATGGAACAACTCTTCTTTGATCCGTTTGCCTGTTTTAACATCCGGTTCAATTTGTACATGAATCGGATTGTGCATATGTTCAAAAGCTAGCTCCTGAACACGATAAGACAGAGTTGCAGAAAACAGCAGATTCAGACGTTGTTGTGTATCCGGCATGCGATTAAACATATAACGAATATCTTTGATAAAGCCCAAATCAAACATTCGGTCTGCTTCATCTAGTACAACAACTTCAATATTATTAAGGTTATAGGCACCTTGTTTATAGAAATCGATCAGGCGTCCGGTCGTACCAATGAGGATATCCACCCCTTTTTCTAGTTGTGACCGTTGTTTTTCGTATTCTTCGCCACCATATACTAAACCAAGCTTTAACCCACACGCCGGCGCCATGATTTGTGCGTCTTTGTGGATTTGGATCGCGAGCTCTCGTGTCGGTGCCATAATCAATGCCCGTGGCTGACCGGCAACCTGAGCGTCAGATTGGCTTTGCATCAGCCTGTGACAAGTTGCAGTTAAAAACGCCAGCGTTTTACCTGTACCTGTCTGAGCCTGACCGGCAATGTCTCTGCCCTCACTGATGTAGGGCATGCACTTTGCTTGGATTGGCGTACAGTATTCGAAGCCACTCGCTGTCAAACCGGCGACCACTTCCGGCGCTAAAGCAAAGTCGATAAATTTTTTATTGGTCAAATGTGTCTTAGTCATAGCGATTAAGCATAACGTTTAAACTTGCAATAAGAAACAAGAGTGTTTAAATACGCATTAAATAATTGACCTAATTCTAACGGAGAGCGCAATGAGCGACAAAATTATTCAATTAACTGATGACAGCTTCGAAGCAGACGTGCTTAAGTCGGATACCCCTGTACTGGTAGATTTCTGGGCTGAATGGTGTGGTCCATGTAAAATGATTGCACCTATCCTGGACGAAATTGCAGACGAGTTCGAAGGTCGCGCAACTGTAGCTAAGCTCAACATCGATCAAAACTCACTAACACCACCTAAATTTGGTATCCGTGGTATTCCAACTTTACTGCTATTCAAAGACGGTGCAGTTGCAGCCACTAAAGTTGGTGCGTTGTCTAAAACACAACTGATCGAGTTCCTTGAGAACAACATCTAACTGAACACTTATTACCAGCATCAGCGTACGCTGGTCGCTGATAAGTCACAGTCTGAATGTAACAGGTAGTGCTGTGTTGGCACTGCCTGATTAAATTTGTATAAAGACTGGACGACTGCTCCCCTAGCTGCTAACTTATAGAGCCACTAACCTTAAGCAATTTCAATTCAATCCCTCGTACCACGAGAGAACAACTTTTAAATAAAGAACCCACCAATATGCATTTACGCGAACTGAAAGACAAGTCAATCAATGAGCTTGTAAAACTTGCCGAGTCTATGGGACTCGAAAACGTCGCCCGTCTGAGAAAACAAGACATCATCTTCGCCATCTTGAAAGCGCACGCAAAAAGCGGCGAAAACATTTATGGTGGCGGCGTGCTGGAAATTCTTCAGGATGGCTTCGGCTTTTTACGCTCATCGGAAGCCTCCTACCTGGCAGGCCCGGATGACATTTATGTTTCGCCAAGCCAGATCAGACGCTTTAGCCTACGTACCGGTGACAGTATCAGCGGTCTGATCCGCCCACCTAAAGATGGTGAGCGCTACTTCGCACTGTTGAAAGTGAATGAAGTTAACTTTGATAAGCCTGAAAACTCCAGAACGAAAATCCTGTTCGAGAACCTAACGCCTATCCACGCCAACGAACGTATGGTGATGGAACGTGGTAACGGTAGTACAGAAGACATTACTGCCCGAGTTCTGGACCTGGCTTCTCCAATCGGTAAAGGTCAACGTGCATTGATTGTTGCACCACCTAAAGCCGGTAAAACCATGCTGCTACAGAACATTGCGCAGTCTATTTCTTACAACAACCCAGACGCAACACTCATGGTACTGCTGATTGACGAGCGTCCGGAAGAAGTAACAGAGATGCAGCGCCTGGTACAAGGTGAAGTAGTCGCCTCAACCTTCGATGAACCAGCAAGCCGTCACGTACAGGTTGCGGAAATGGTCATTGAAAAGGCAAAACGTTTAGTTGAGCACAAGAAAGACGTGATCATTCTACTGGACTCAATCACCCGTCTTGCACGTGCCTACAACACCGTAATCCCATCTTCAGGTAAAGTCCTGACAGGTGGTGTTGATGCCAACGCACTGCACAAGCCAAAACGCTTTTTCGGTGCTGCACGTAATGTAGAAGAAGGCGGCAGTTTGACCATCATCGCCACAGCCCTAATCGACACGGGCTCGAAGATGGACGAAGTTATTTACGAAGAGTTTAAAGGCACCGGTAACATGGAACTGCACTTAAACCGTAAAATTGCTGAAAAGCGTGTCTTCCCGGCGATCGACTTTAACCGCTCAGGTACCCGTCGTGAAGAACTGCTCACTAAGCCAGATGAGCTTCAGAAAATGTGGATTCTACGCAAAATTGTCCATGAGATGAGCGAAATCGATGCAATGGAGTTCCTGATCGATAAGCTGTCGATGTGCAAAACCAACAACGAGTTCTTTGACTCAATGAAGCGTAAGTAACCCATCGCTTAAGAAAAAGCCTGCTGATGCAGGCTTTTTTTATGCCATGATAGCTTGGAACTCTCTGCCGGGTGTTCTATATATTAGGAAGTGTGTAAAAACACATGTGTGTATGTCAGGGAAGGCCTCCTCTCCCAATCGCGCAGCTCGTACCCTGGGCCTGCAATGCACTACCACACGTGTTATTTAGTAAGCCTGATAAGGAAGAACACATCCATGCGTTTAGTAGCCAGTGCCATGGCCGTGACTACGGTGAACATAGCCGCCGTGCTGGTCTGTGCAGCCATATTTTCCCTCCCTCTGACAGCCACCGCTTTACTCATTGCTATGATGCTGGTTTCATCTGTTCTGATCACACTCTGGATAGATAAAAAGCAGGAAAAAGGCGCCTACCTGCAAAGTTTTGTCAGTGCGCTTCATCACCAGGACACCATTGATCTCACCTTTCGCTTTGACGAAAAAGACAAATCACTGCCCAAAGCTTGCCTGGCCATAAATGCCAGTATGGCAATGATGGAGCACATTATTGGTGAAGTATATGCCTCTTCATCGCGTCTCACCCCCATGGCCGATAGCCTGCGTGATACCTATGCCTCCATGACACAAAAGGCCACCATTCAACATGCTCATGGAGAAGACCTAGCCACGGCCATCAACCACATGCTGACGGTTTCAAGAGAGCTGGATGACAGCCTGGAGAAAATCTACAGCTCCGTCGAAAATGCCACCCAGGCGGTCAAAAAAACCCGAGTGGATACCGACAAGAGCCAACAAAGCCTGATGACGCTGGCAAGCAATATTCAGGCGACCAGCGAACAGATAGCCACCCTTAAAACAGACAGTGATGCCATTAGCTCCGTAATTGATGTGATTAATGCCATTGCCGATCAAACCAACTTACTGGCCCTGAATGCCGCCATTGAGGCCGCAAGAGCAGGTGAACAAGGCCGGGGGTTTGCCGTGGTAGCGGATGAGGTGCGCAGTCTTGCGGCACGCACCAGTCAGTCGACACAAGAGGTTCGCAACATGGTCAATAAGATCCAAGCAGGTACGGACAGTGCACACGCCCTGATGTTAACCGCGCTGGAAGAAACCGATAAAACGGTTAGTTTATCAGAAGCCTCAACGAAGGAAGTCGATCAGATAGAGCGGGCCATGATAGATATAAACGCCATGTCACACAGCATCCATGACCAGGTAAGCCAACAAAAAACCGTCTCTGACGAAGCCCAATCCAGTATAGAGTCTATGGTTGAACTCAATTCAGATGCCCTGTCTGCGTCAAAAATTCAGGCCGTATCGAGCAGTGATCTGATCAACCTGGCCGCATGTATTCATGAGAAATTGTCTATGTTTACGGCGGAGCGGCCACATCCTGATATGTCTCATAGGACCGATACCAGTCGCTATAACAGTGATGCCGATTCTAACGCGGTCTCCAATAAGCCTCACAGCCCCCAAGCTGAAGAACACAGTAAATTAGGAGACATCGAGCTGTTCTGAGTAACTGCACACTTTGAGTTCATCACACAGGATCAGAAACAAATCCTGATAAAGCGCTGTTTGCTCTTGCTTCAATGCTGCTTCAAACTGTGAGGCAATATCTGCAATATGCACAAACTCGAACATACTCGCCGCCCCGTTTAATTTATGACAGTGATGCTGTAATGCCTGCCAATCCTGCTCCTGCCACAGATCAATTAGCTTGTACCTTTCCTGTTCCAGAGTTTGTGCAAAACTCTGTTTGAGATCACTCATATCTATCGACAAATCCAGTGCCTGAGCCGCATTGGTGCGCTGCAAGGACTGAGCAAGCGTTTGATATAGCACATCACTGTTGATCGGTTTACTAAGATGACCACTGAACCCCTGAGCCAGATAACCTTTAATTTCGTGCTCCATCACGTTTGCCGTCAGTGCATAAACCTCTCCTTCAAAACCAGCTTGTCGCAATAATTGCAACGCTTCCAGACCATCCATTTCTGGCATCTGAATGTCCATCAGCACGACATCAGGATAAGCGCTGAGACAGCGCTCTACAGCTTGCTTTCCATTGCTGACGGTATCAACATCCAGCCCCATTTTTTCCAGCAAACGAGTAATAAGCACTCGGTTGTCATCATGATCTTCCGCCAGTAATACCGTGCCGGACAAACGTGGATCAGGCATTTGGGAAGGCATGGGCTGCACCTCATTAAGGCACTCAGCCTCCTTGGTATAACTCAGGCGGGCACAGGGGACAACCAGCTTAAACTGACTCCCTTTCTCAACTTCACTATGCACCGAAATCTCTCCCCCCATCATCTTGGCCAGATGCTGTGACAGACTAAGCCCTAATCCGGAGCCGCCAAATCGACGCGTGATACTATTATCACCTTGCTGAAAGCACTCAAATATCCTGGCCACCTGAGATGGCGACATCCCAATGCCACTGTCCTGAACAATAAACGTGAGGCCATCCTCATACTGGCGGATAATCAGCTCTACCTGCCCGTGCTGCGTAAACTTAACCGCATTGCTGAGTAAGTTAATTAAGATCTGTTTCAGACGCACATAGTCGAGCCGAACCAAATAAGGCACAGGCAAATCATTTTCTACTACTAAAGCGAGTGACTTTTCCATACAGGGGCGCTGGAACATATCGCAGACATCAGCCAATAAATTCTCTATGGTAAATTCGGTGTATTCCAGCTCCAGTCGCTGCGCCTCTATTTTACTCAGGTCCAGTACATCGCTGATGAGGTCTTTGAGATGATTGCCCTGTCGTGTCACAACAGCCAGTGACGACATAAGATGGGCGTCGTGCGTGTAATCCTGCTGCAAGCTTTCGGCATGGCCCAAAATTGCAGTCAGCGGCGTGCGAATCTCATGGCTGATATTGGCTAAAAACTGACTTTTTACCTGATTGGCATTACGCAGCTCATCGGCGCTTTGCTGCAACTGTGCCGTTCGCTGCGCGACTTTTTTACTGAGCTCAATTTTTGCCCGCCGCTCGGTCGCGCGATGATAAAAAGCAAACACGGAGATCAGCGCCAGACATAAGATCAGTCCACTCATCCACAACAGCTGATTACGTTGCTCGTCCTGCAGTTGTTGCAGCTCCTGTGCCTGCTTCATTTGCGCCAGTTCCTGGCTTAACTGACTTTCTTCAAACTTACTTTGATATTTATTGAGGCGCGTAATTAATCCCTCATTTAGCAATGAAAATTGCAAGTCCCGATAATAGTCGAGTGTTTCAGCCGCAGACTGCATCTTGCCTGTTGCCGCCTGAACCAGCGCCAGCAAATGTAAAAACTCACGCTCCCTGAGTCTGTCTCCCAGCTTGCGCGTCAGCATTAGCCCCCGATCAATACTGGCTTCCGCACCGGCGATATCATCACGCATCAGCTGCAACCTGGCCATCGGGTGCAAGGCATGCATTATCCCGGCCTGGTTGTCGGCTTTTTCAGCATAATACATAGCAAAATTGACCTCCTGCTCCGCTGCAGAGTAATCACGGATCAGCAGGCTCAGTTTCGCCATATTGACATATTCAAACGCCAAATGACGTGTATCATTAATACTGTGATAGTAATCAACAGCCGCTTTCACTGCTTCACGGGCCAGCTCAGGGCGGTTTGACTCGGTATAGATCACGCCCAGATTACCCTGCACTAAAGCCACACCATAATGATCTTCGAGCCGCTCAAACAAGGTCTTTGCACGCTTGAGTAGCTCCTCTGCTTTGTCATAACGAAACTGACGAATATAAACACCAGCAAGATTCAGCAACATGTCAGCTCTGTCCTGCTCATTACCGTGCTGTTCATACAACATGTATGCAGCCAGGTACTGCTCCAGTGAGGCTTCTAAGTCATGGATCTGGATAAATGACATACCCAGATTATTGTGAATGTCTGCGCGCTCAATGGGATTATTTCTTTGTTCAGCAACAGCGAGCGCCTGCTGATAATCAACCACAGATGCAGCATAATCTCCCTGATAAAACGCACTGATCCCCTGCATTTTAAGGGCGTGATACAAGCTGTCAGACAGGCGCTCATCACGACTAAAAGATTCCAGTTGCTCAAAATAACGGATCGCCATCTCATAGCGCATGCTTTCCAGCGCAATTTTACCTATCGCTTTAAGGGTCGCAGCACGGTGTTTCGGACTTAATTCAGGGACATGTAGCAAGCGTTCAGCACTGAGCACTTGCTCCTGCCAGTTGGGCATATCTGATAATGCCTCAATTTGTGATGTAATCTCAGGCTTGGCAGCAGATGTATCAGCATGGCCTTGCGCCGACCAGATCCCCACCAGTAACACAGTGGTCACAGCCCACTTAAACCCCTTTGTCATCCCTGTCTGCCCCGTAGTACTTGCAATAGACGTGTCAAAAAATAAGAATTGAACAAAGAAGATACACTATGTTTACAGGCGGAACAATGTTGAACCCCCTCCTTGATGCCACTTTTAGAATAATCACCCGTGAACGCGCAACTCAATTACATCGACTGGCCGCGGCGCTGGATGCTGAGTTTGGATTGCCGAAACTAGATAATGATCCAGACAAGGACCTTTTTAAGCGCAATTTTCTGCTGATGAACGCGCTGTATCAGCTACAACAAGAGATGGCGGAACAAGGTTACTACCTTCAGGTCGAGGCCATGGATATCCGCCTGAATGAGCAATCGACCCAATCAGCCTTACAAACACACGATCCGCTCAGAGACTATTATTTAGATTGGTGCAACTATGATACCAGCAAGGACGACGTGATAGCGTTACTCGATCAGTTCTGGCAACGCTACCTCAAGGTACCGCAACTGGCGCCGCAGCAACACGCGGAGTTAATTGCAAAATGGCAACTACCCAGCCCATATTGCCGACGTCAGCTCAGCAAGCGCTGGCGTGCACTGGCATTTGCAGCCCACCCGGATCAACAAGGCAATCACGCCGCATTTCAACAGCTCCAGCACGAATATGAGCAACTCAAACACTATGCGCAAGCGGAAGAGCCATAGCAATCCGAATAAGGCAGGGGAACCTTAACGCGCACACGGCAATCACCAGGCTATTTAGCGCGTCAGAATTAGCAACTTTTAGCCCTGTTATCGATAAATTTCCTGTCGAATTGCTGAAAGCTCAGGTGGATTGATAGCCTACAGGCTCATTCGCTTCGCTTTAACTTTACGTCCCTTAAGCTTGCTCTCTTGCAACTTTCTCAGCGCAGGTTTTACGCCTTCTCTGGCAACTGCGACAAACGCCTGATGGTCCAGCACATCAATATTACCAATCAGGCTGGCACCGATCCCTTGTTCAGAAGTCAGACAACCGACGATATCACCGGCGCGAAGTTTATCTTTTTTACCGCCATCGACCTGCAAAGTCACCATCGGAGGCTTAAACACAGGTTTGTCGAGCAGGCTCAGTGGCGGGGGAGTCACCGGCTCAAAGTTTTGCTCATAAATTTCACCCAATTTAGCGACTTTAAACGCCTCATTTTCACCATACAAAGAGCAAGCAAGGCCTTTTTTGCCACCCCGCCCGGTTCGACCTACCCGGTGTACATGAGTTTGCGGATCCAGAGCCATATGGTAGTTGATCACCATATCAACATCTTCAATATCCAGACCCCGGGCTGCGACATCTGTGGCCACCAACACTGATGCACTTTTATTGGCAAAGCGGATCAGCGAACGAACCCGCTCAGCCTGGTCCAGGTCGCCGTGTAAGGTCACAACATTGACACCACTGCTTTTGAGTTCACTGTACAGCTTTTTTGTTTCCACTTTGGTGTTACAAAAGGCAATGCAGCTGATGGGTTTGTAGTGCTGGAGCAACAGACGTAGTGTATTGAATCTCAGCTTGTTATTTTTGAGTGCAAAAAACTGCTGCTTAATCTGCCTGTTCAGGGTTTCTTCTTCCCCTTTCACCATGACAGGTTCACGCATAAATTGCTGTGTCAGCGCTTCAATATCCCGCTGATAAGTCGCACTGAACATTAAGGTCTGACGCTCTGGTGGCAGATATATCGCGATATTCTCCAACGCTTCGACAAACCCCATGGCCAGCATCTGATCGGCTTCATCCAATACCCAGGTTTGCACTTGAGTCAAATCTAGGGTCCCTTTATACAAGTGCTCTTCAATCCGCCCTGGGGTACCAACCACCACGTGCGCACCATGCTCCAGTGAACTGATCTGGGGCCCGATAGGCTCACCACCACACACGGTCAATACTTTGATATTTTGCATACCACGCGCCAGCTTGCGGATCTCAGTCGCCACCTGCTGCGCCAGCTCTCGAGTCGGCGCCAGCACTAAGCTCTGGATAACCTGTTCTTCGGCCACCAACTTATTCAGCAGACCAAGGCTAAATGCCAGTGTTTTGCCCGACCCGGTTTTTGCCTGCGCAATCACATCCTGGCGGGCAATTATGGCGGGCAACGCCTGCGCCTGAATGGGCGTCATGGTCGTAAAGCCAGCTTGCTGTAAACCATTTTGAAGGTGTCGGGTCAACGACACTTGATTAAACGACTGAGTCACTCTTTTACCTCGGATGAATTCAATCCGCCAAGTTTAGCAAATCCCGCATAGCGCCGTCACTTCAGTAAGCAAAAACGCCCGTTCACCCCGAAACAGTTTAATTTAACAACAATTGTTGCGACAATCTCCATCGATGTAAATTACCAAGGGTTACTATGGATCAGATAATACGCTTTGTGCCTTTTAGCAGGCTCACCAGCGCCGCCAGACATTGGCTATTACCACTGTGTGCGTTAACCGCCAGTTTTGTGGGTCAGGCTGGTGAATTCACACAAAAACAACTTGAAGACGTCGCTAAAGTACGCACACTGGCAAGTCAGAGCGACCTAAGCTGGCAATTACTGGAATCGCTCACAACAGAAATTGGCCCACGCCTGCCCGGCACCGAAAACGACAAATTAACCGTGGCCTGGGCGGAGAAACAGTTTAATCGTTTAGGCTTTGATAAAGTTTGGCTGGAAGCTGCGACTTTCCCTGAATGGCGCCGCTATCATGAATCGGCCAAGTTGATTGCGCCCAGTGAGCAGCCTCTGCATATCACAGCGCTGGGCAACAGTATCAGCACGCCACAACAAGGCTTACGCGGTGAGGTGGTGCTGTTTGAAACCTTTGACGAACTTAAGGCTGCACCGACGGGTAGCCTAAAAGGTAAAATTGCCTTTATTAACTACCGAATGCATCGGGACATCGATGGCAACGGCTACGGCCCGGCAGTACAGGCACGCAACAAAGGCGCGGTAGAAGCGGCGAAAAAAGGGGCAATCGCTTACATGATGCGTTCGGTCAGTACTGCCCACCATCGCTTTGCCCATACCGGCGGCAGTCACTACGATGATCAGGTTACAAAAATCCCGGCCACCGCCATTGCGAACCCGGACGCCGACCAAATCGCACGTCTGCTTAAGCATGGTCACACGCCTCAGGTCGAAATCAATATTCAGACCGAAGATCTGGGCGAAGGAACCAGTTTTAACGTGATCGGAGAAATTACAGGTTCAGAATTGCCTGATCAATACGTTTTGCTTGGCAGCCATCATGACTCCTGGGATCTTGGGACAGGTGCGCTGGACGACGGTGCAGGCATGGCACTGACCATGGCAGCGGCCAAACACATTGCAACAGTAACTCGCCCCAAGCGCAGTATCCGGGTGGTCCTGTTTGCCGCAGAAGAGCTTGGATTATGGGGTGCAAAAGCCTACTTTAAACGCCATAAAGACAACCTCGGACAGATCGTTGCCGCTGCCGAGTCAGACCTGGGTGCTGATGTGGTCTATGCGTTCGAGTCAAAAGTGAATGCTGCCTCTCTACCGCTGGTACGCGCCATTGCAGAACAACTTAAGCCGCTAGGGATTAGCTATATTGGCGCAAATCGTGCTCGTGGTGGCCCGGACCTTATTCCGTTAAATAACATGACCTCAGCGCCCATTTTTGATCTACGCCAGAATGGAACAGACTATTTTGATTATCATCACACGGCCGACGATACATTAGATAAAGTGGATCCGGACAAACTCAAACAAAATACCGCAGCCTATGCAGTCTTTGCCTTAATGGCTGCTAATGGGAAAACACCTATGCAGGGCAAATAACGCCTGCATTATTCAAATCAGTGATTTCCTCACAGGCACCGGATTAGCATTGCCGGTGCCTCACCCCAACCAAGGAATCCCCATGAATAAACTCACCGCAGGCCTGTTTACCTCCCACGACCTGATCTCTCGCTTTCTCATCCGCTTCAAAAACGCGTTGCTGGGTGCGGCTATACTGAGCATTATCGCCTATTTTTGGCTCCAGCATACCCAGCAAACCGCGCAGTTTCAGCGCCTGTTGCTCGAGCCCAGAGCGGATGATCTGATTTTGATTGATTTGGGTCGCTTTGACACGCAACGGGTCTACCAGGCCCAATACCGGATCACCCAGGTCCTCGCGACGACCGACAACACTATCACCGTCAAACAAGGACGATATACTTATGGACGCAAACGGGATGTAAAACGGGCTATCCAGTTAGATAATCTGATGCTGGACAATTATTTTGATACCGCAACACTGCAATGGCCCCGCGCTGAACTGACACGCTATTTTGAGCAAGGTGCGATATACGCCATCCACCGCCCCAATGACATTTATGTCATGGGTGGGATCGTGAAACCCAGAGTGATACCACGCTTGCATACGCCGACAGCCAAACACCGACTCACGCCTGACAACCAACGCGGCATAGCGCATTACCAAATTGGCGAGCTGCAACAGGCACGCGAAGCCTTTGCGATTGCAGCACAACACGATGATCACTGGGGGCAGTATAATCTCGCAACCATGCTACTTGAGGGCGAAGGGGGAGAGCCAGACCCCAAACAGGCAATCGAATTGCTGCGTCAGGCCGCTGCACAGGGCAACGTCAAAGCACACACACTGCTCAACGAACTCTGTTCTGGTGATGAGGCGTGTGACTAACGCGCCATACTCGCCTGCCCTGTTTCTCCGTCAGGCAGTTCTGCATAATTATGAATAAAGGCTTCAAATTGTGCCGCATCAGCGGGTTTCGCATGCAGGAAGCCTTGCGTGTAATCACACCCGAGCGACTGTAAAAACGCCAGCTGAGCCGGGGTTTCAACCCCCTCTGCAATCACCGTCAGATTAAGCTGTCCAGCCATGGATATAATGGCACTTACCAGGGCTCGGTCCTCTTCATCCTCAGGCAGATCCCGGATAAAGGCGCGGTCAATTTTCAATTTTGACAGCGGGAAGCGTTTAAGATAGCTCAATGAGGAATACCCCGTCCCGAAGTCATCAATGGCCAGGCCGACGCCCATCCCACGCAAGCTCTCCAGCTGTCGCTGAATATGACCCGAGTTGTCCGCTAATACGGTTTCAGTGATCTCCAGTGTCAGCGCATCGGCCGCTAACCCGGTTTCTTTGAGCACCTTGGCAACCAGACTGGCAATGTCCTGTCGCTTAAACTGCGTACTCGACACATTCACAGAAACAAATAAGGGCTGACCCGTTTGTGTGATCCAGGACTTCGCCTGCGCACAAGCCTGATAAAGCACCCATTCACCAATAGTGATGATTAATCCCAGCTCTTCGCAGATGGGGATAAAGTCAGCAGGCGACACCAACCCCAGCTGCGGATTGTGCCAACGCAATAAGGCTTCACAACCCAGTCGCTTCTGACCGACGATCGGCTGATACGCCAGGTAGAGCTCACGATTTGTCAGCGCGCGGTGCAACGCCCCCTCCAGCGCACTGCGTGCTTTTGCATGCTCATGCATCGCAGAGGTGAAGAATTGAAAACAATTACGACCATGCTCTTTTGCTTTATACATGGCGCTGTCGGCATTTCTGAGTAACACTTTGCGATCTGCGCCATCGTCGGGGTAAAAGGTGATCCCCATACTGCCGGACACAAACGCTTCATGGCCTTCCAGAAAAAACGGTTCACTCAGCGTATGTAGTACCTTGGTCGCCAATTTTTCCATATCACTGATCTTGGCCATATCGGGCAACAGCAGCGCAAATTCATCTCCACCTAATCGCGCGACGGTGTCCGAGTTGCGAGTGCATTCACGGATCCGATTGGCCGCTTCAATCAGGAGCTGATCACCAATATGATGTCCAAGCGTATCATTCACGGCTTTGAAGCGGTCCAGATCGATAAAGCACACCGCCAGACGGGTTTGCTTTTGTTTGGCCTGTGCCAGCGCCAAATCAAACTTGGTGTGGTAATGGTGACGATTTGCCAGCCCAGTCAGATTGTCAAAGTTGGCCTGCTGCCACATCAGCTGCTCATTGCGCTTACGTGACGTAATATCATTAAACAGTGCCACATACATATCAATTTCGCCCGCGGCATCAAACACCGCAGACACCTGCAACCAGCTTGGATAAACTTCACCATTTTTACGTTTATTCCAGATCTCGCCTTCCCAGTGTCCACGCGAGGTCAAAGCATCATATAACTGAGCAAAATAGGCCGCATCATGCCGGCCTGAATTGAATATTGACGGTGTATTGCCCAGCACCTCTGCTGCTGAAAAGCCGGTGATATCAGTAAATGCCTGATTTACCATCTGGATCTGATTATCACGATTCGACACCAACACCCCTTCGCTGGTTGTCGCAAATACCGTGCTGGCCAGACGCTGCTCTTTTTCCCCCGCAAGGCGCTTACTGATGTCCTGGATAAGATAAATCGAACCAGTCTCCATGCCTGCATTGTCCAGCACCGGGGTTTTGCTGATCTCAACGTCTCGCCGTTTACCTGCCAGAGTAACCTGACATTCCACCGGCTCAGCACCCAGGTTATCCAGGCAGCGACAATCCTCCAGAATAAGCGCCATTGGGCGACCCTGAATACTGCCTAAGTCTCTCCGCGCTGCCTGATTGGCAGAAGCCACCACATTACTGGAATTGGTATAGATGAGGTAATCACCAATGGCATTAAAAATAGCACTGAAGCGGTTTTTCTGTAGTTCGGTGCGGCGTTTGGCGCGGCGCAAACGCAAGGTAAATAACACCAGTACCAAAATAGAACCGCCGAGAATCGCAATCACACTGCCAAGCAGGATCAACTGCACCGTATTCGCCTCTTTCAATTCGGCGGTTTGCAGGGCGACTTGCTGCTCAAGGTTAGACTGGTAATGCCACAGGTCGCGCTCCAGACTGCGTTGTGCACTGATATCCTGGATCACTGACAACAACAGTGGCTGCCCCTGTGCATTGCTAAACGGAGCAGAATACACACTCACGGTTCTGATTTCCTGGCTGGCAAGCTGATGCTGAAAGATAAAATAATTACGCCCTTCGCTGAGCGCTGACATTCTCTCCTGCTCGACCTGCTGGGGTGTAAACTGATTGATCTGCTGGATCTGCATGGTTTCCAGGCGAGCCTGGGAGTAACCATAAAACCGCGCCGCAGCCTCATTCGCCTGGACGATATTACCGCTTTTAGGCTCAATGAGTAACATCACTGCACTGTGTTGTTCAAACGCACTCACAGGCAAAAATGGCTGCGCGGTTGCACTACTCGCAGCGGAACAAAATAAGGCCAGAATGGCAATACATGAGCTGGCTATTATGGTTGTTATCTTCAAGCCGCCTCCAATCAAATACTGCGCAATGCAACTGACTATAACTGAAAGCCAAAAGCAAAGATATATACCCGGTTCAGACTATTGCGCCGAATCAATTATTTCCCCTGTTAGCATAATAGTCGTTAATAGAACTTTGATACACCCACAGCGCCCTTTTTCATCTAAGGTCACTCTGCCAGTAAACCAAACCGGCAAACCAGTCGTAAATCTCTGTTCTACATCTGGCGACTTGTTATACTAGCGCCATAAAATCTGTGCAGCCCAAATGAATGATGAAATATAAAGATTTGAGAGAATTTATTGCTCTGCTGGAAAAGCAGGGCGAGCTGGTACGGGTCAGCCAGCCCATTTCCACCAAACTGGAGATGACTGAAATTGCCGACCGTACATTGCGTGCCGGTGGACCGGCTATCCTGTTTGAAAACCCAATTGGCTTCGATATGCCAGTGCTGGCTAACCTGTTTGGCACCCCCAAACGTGTTGCAATGGGCATGGGTCAGGATGACGTCAGTGAACTACGTGAAGTGGGTAAATTACTGGCATTTTTGAAAGAACCTGAGCCGCCCAAAGGGATCAAAGAAGCGCTCGGGCAGATCCCGGTGTTTAAGCAAGTGCTGAATATGCCGACGAAGGAACTCAAAAAAGCCCCATGTCAGCAAGTAGTAATCAGTGGTGATGAGGTCGATCTCACCCGGCTCCCTATCCAGCATTGCTGGCCAGGTGATGCAGCACCACTCATCACCTGGGGACTAACCGTCACCCGTGGACCGCATAAAAAGCGTCAGAACCTCGGCATTTACCGCCAGCAGCTGCTCGGCAAAAACAAGATCATCATGCGCTGGCTCTCCCACCGTGGCGGCGCACTCGATTTTCAGGAATGGTGTCAACAAAACCCGGGAGAGCCGTATCCTGTGTCTGTTGCCTTAGGCGCAGATCCCGCCACCATTCTGGGAGCCGTAACCCCGGTGCCTGACACCCTGAGTGAGTATGCCTTTGCCGGTCTGTTGCGTGGCAGTAAAACCGAAGTGGTTAAATCTATTTCCAATGACCTGCATGTCCCGGCCACTGCAGAAATTATCCTAGAAGGCTACATTCAACCGGGCGAAACCGCACCAGAAGGCCCGTATGGCGACCATACTGGCTATTATAATGAAGTAGATGACTTCCCGGTGATGACAGTGACACACATTACGCACCGTGAGGATCCCATCTATCACAGCACCTACACCGGCCGTCCACCCGATGAACCGGCCATCCTGGGTGTTGCGCTCAACGAAGTTTTTGTGCCGATTTTACAAAAGCAGTTTCCAGAGATTGTTGATTTTTATCTTCCCCCGGAAGGCTGCTCTTACCGAATGGCAGTGGTCACTATGAAGAAACAATACCCGGGCCATGCTAAACGTGTGATGCTGGGTGTGTGGTCGTTCCTACGCCAATTCATGTATACCAAGTTTGTGATTGTGTGTGATGATGACGTCAATGCCAGAGACTGGAATGATGTGATCTGGGCGATCACGACGCGCATGGACCCTGCCAGGGATACCACTATGATAGAAAACACGCCAATTGATTACCTCGATTTCGCGTCACCTGTATCGGGCCTTGGCTCAAAAATGGGGATGGATGCCACCAACAAATGGCCAGGTGAAACCGATCGGGAATGGGGTGAGCCCATCGTGATGGACGAGGCGACTAAACAACGCGTTGATGACATCTGGGATAGCCTGAAAATCATTAAAACTTAAAGAATTCGACAGACTTTTTTCTGGCATACGACGATAAGCTAAGCGGGAATCTGTCTGTCTTGGTGTGAAAGCGGTTACAGGGTTAACCTGAGTGTGCTAAAGTGCACACACTTTCACCACCGTGCTTATTTTCTAAGGTAAAAAATGCAAGTACTCAAAGCCACAGTGGCCGAGATTTCGTCACTGACCGAATACGTATCTAAAGTTGTCTTAACACCTGAGCAGGATGCCGAATTTGCAGCTGGCCATTACCTGCAGTTAGTACTGGGTGAAAAAGACAAACGCGCCTTTTCAATCGCCAGCAGCCCATCGAAGAAAAATGCTCTGGAGCTGCACATTGGTGCATCTGGTGCCGACTCTTATGCGATGCAAGCATTGGATCATTTAAAAGCGGCCCACACCAACCAAACACAGGTTGACCTGGAAGTAGGGCTGGGTGTTTCTCAGGTTCGCCCTGAACAGGCAAGACCTCTGGTATTACTGGCAGGCGGCACAGGGTTTTCGTACGTTAAGTCCATGGCCGATCACCTTGCTGAAATTAACTACGACCAGCCAGTACTCTTTTACTGGGGCGTTAAAGAAGAATCTGCGTTGTATGCTAAAGCAGACATGGAAGCCTGGGCAAACAGCAAAGCAAACTTTCAGTTCATTCCTGTCGTTGAACATGCGTCAGAGCACTGGAAGGGCCATACCGGCTATGTCCATCAGGCAGTCATGAAAGACATCGTCTCGCTTGAACCATACAGTGTCTACATGGCGGGCCGTTTTGACATGATTGGCATAGTGCGTGACGACTTCATCAATCATGGCGCACAACGTGAGTTCATGTTCGCGGACGCTTTTGCATTCATCAAATAATGCCTTGTGATGCGCGGTTGCCCAACCGCGCATTCAATTCATAAAATCAATCACTCTGATACAAATAATCCATTTTAAAAATTGATAATAGTTATCCATACTGGGTCTGTCACTTAACAGGAGAACCCCCATGGCTAAACAATTTATCTCAGACATCATGTCCACACAATTTCCGCTGATCACCCCTGATACTGAAATCACAGAAGCCATTGCACAGCTAGAAAAGTTTGCCCTATTTGGCGCTCCAGTCCAGGACCGTAATGGTAAACTGGTCGGCTTTATTTCCGAGCAACAACTGCTTGCACCATTGCTACAAAGTAGCTATTTCTGTGATGGTGCCACCCAGGTTGGTCAGTTAATGCGTAAGGAAACTTTGTCGGTCAGCAAAACCACCACAGTGGTGGATTTAGCGACGCAGATGCAACAGGACAAGCCAAAAATCTATCCGGTTGTCGATAATGATAAGGTGATAGCGGTAGTGACCCGCAGCCAAGTGCTGAGTGCACTAAAAGAAAACTACTTAAGCTGCTCAACACACTGAGCAGCTCGGCAAAATACTAACGCGGGTTACGCATACTTTTGTAACAGCGCCTGTTTGTCTGAATCACTTAAAAATGCAATTTCAACCGCATTCTTTTGCGCCTGGAGGATATCAGAACCACTGAGCCCAGCCTGTGGTGCAGCATGCTCAAATTCATTGTCCAGCTCCACGCCTTGTACGGCAGGATCATCTGTATTGATGGTAGCCAGAATACCGTGATCTAAAAACTGTTTGAGCGGATGCGTCTCAATGCTTGCCACGGTGCTGGTTTGTAAGTTGCTGGTCAGGCAAGACTCGATGCCAATGCGATTATCACGCAGATAATCCATCAGTTTAGGATCTTCAATGGCTTTCACACCATGGCCAATCCGCGTCGCGCCCAGCTCATTGATAGCCTGCCAGATGCTGCTGGCCCCTTCGGCTTCTCCGGCATGGATTGTTGCGCCCAAGTAGGCGTCACGAACTTGTTTAAAATGATCAATAAACAAGGCACCCGGAAAGCCAATTTCATCCCCGGCCAAATCCACTGCCACTAAATCGTTTTTGAACGCCAGCAAGGCATCGAGTTCATATTGGCATTTTTCAACGCCAAAGGTACGCGACATAATACCAATCAGATTCACCTTGATATCCCGACCCTGCGTGGCAGATTTTATGCCGTCTACCACTGCCTCGACCACACCTTGCGGATGTAAGTTATGGGTTTTAGCCATATAATACGGGCTGAAGCGCAACTCAGTGTAATCCATCTTCTGCGCAATGGCGTCTTCCACGTTTTCAACTGCAATACGGCGACAAGCATCATAATCACCCAGCACCTTGACGCCCCAGTCCAGCTTGGCCAGAAAGGCCATCAGGTTTGGCGCATTATCAATGACCTGAACATGTGGCCTTAACCCTTCCACATCGTGAGCAGGCAGCGGCATATTAAACTTCTGACCAAGGTCTAAAATGGTCTCAGCACGCACGTTACCGTCTAAGTGGCGGTGTAAATCAAGTAAAGGTAGTTTGGTATTGATCATAAGGCACTCGGATTACAGATAAAATTTTTCAGATCATACGCAGCTTAAGTGTAGTTTCAAGGACAAATATCCGCAAAGCAGAATATTCATCGCAAAAAAAACCGGTCAGGCGACCGGCTTTTTGACTGTATTTTGCTATTACTGAGTGGCCAGCAGGTAGGCTTTGTCAAATTGCCCGGTCTGGGCATAAGCGCGCTGCGCTTGCTGCTGCCACAACGTTTGCCAGGGGGAGTTTGCCAGCGTGTCGAATATTTTAGCTGCCAGTTCATACTCTCCCTGCGCATTGGCCAAACATGCCAGACTAAACAGCAACTCAGGCTGCTCCGGCTGCTTTTGCAACGCCGCCTGTATCAGTTTGCGCAACTCGGGATCTGAGCTGCCAGCATACTGCAATGCCTCAGCCAATTGCTGATACAGGCCTTTTTTCAGATATTTTAGTAAGTCACCACGTACGGCATCAAATTGTCCATGTCGCAAGGCTTGCTGAGTCAAAGCACCAGCAGCCATAGGACGCAACGCTTTGGGTAGCGCGTTAAAGGTCGCCTGCGCCGAACTGTCATCTATGGCAAGCAACGCATTGAGGTGCTTTTTCCAGCGTGCTTCTGACCAGCGCAATTGTTTATGTCTTTGCTGGATCAGCGTCAACGCTTGCTCACGCTGCTCAGCCTGGATCAACGCGTCAAGGTAACTGGCAACCACGTTGTCCGGAACTTTTTTCTCATCCATTTGTGCACCCAGCAAGGACAGTGCCTGCTCACCCTGATTGGCTTTCAGCCACAACTTAGCGACCTGTCCCTGTGACTCTGGAGACATCCCCTGCAACTGTGCCAGCGCCTGTGCAGACTGTTGCTGCTGCAACGCAACCCTTGCCGCCATAGCGCGCTGCTGATCCTGCCACTGTGCTGGCAACTCAGCGATGGCCAGAGCCTGCTGCAACTGCGCGTCATCACCATTAATGCATGCCCAGACAGCGGCTTCCAGCGCTTGTTGCTGACGCTTATTTTTGCGCCCTTTTAGCCAGCCACGGCTACGAGCAAATGTCCGCCAAAGTGCACCCAGCACGCTCAGTACCAAAGCACCCAGCAACACAGCAAAAATCACAATCACAGCAAGCGCAAACAAAGAGGTCTCTATGGTGTGGTTGTTCACCGCAATCAATAAGTAGCCTTTTTCGTCAATCAACAAATGGCCTGCTGCCAGCACGCCCAGCAGCACAATGATCGAGATCAGTGTACGTGTCATTGTAACCACTCCTTCACCGCCTGTGGGGTCTGCAACTCAAGTGTTGCCTGAGCTGCAAACTCTTTTTGTTGCAGCGCTTTCAAACCTGCCTGCATCGCAACCACTGCACTGTTATCAGAGCGGTAATAACGCGCTAAGGTCATGCCGGCACCTTCCAGTGCGGTGAAATACACACTCTGCTGTTGCTGCATCAGAGCGGTCTGCGCCTGACGCAGATAACTGTTCAGTTGAGCACGAATAAGCTGCTGCTCCTGAGCATCCAGCAGCGGATCAATGACCGGTTTATCATGGGTGCGAACCTTAATGAACTGATCCTGGATTTTTAACCAGGAACGCCAGGCATTGGCTTTCCAGTCACTCACCTGCTCCGTTAGTTCACGCTGTTCGCTTTGCGGATCTGCCGGCTTGGTCATGATCTGTAACGGCAAATCGTCAGCCTGAGTCACATAACCATGCAGATCCAAATATAGGGCTTCCAGCTGCGGTTTAGGCTGAGCTTTCAAGAGCGCAAGATCCGCGGCAATGGCGGTTTGCACGGTCGTTGTATTGCTTTGTTCACGCACGAGTGTGTGCAAGCGTGTCAGTGTCGCGGCAGCGGCCAGATAGTGGCGCTGAATATTGGCCTGAAACTCGGCGCTGCGTGTCAGCGCGGCTATTTCTGCTTTTTGAGCGCCCCCAAGCTGCTGCTTGGCTGTTTGTAAGGTCGCCTGTAGTCGCTGTTCAAGTTCACGCGTTTGCGCCTTAAGTTGCTGCGCGATCGCTTGGTCACGTTGCGCCAGCTGCCCATGTAGCTCAGCAAGTGTCTGTTTACTCGACGCCAGTTCACCTTGCAATTGCTGATTATCCTGAGTCAGTTGAGCCAGCGTTTGCTGATACTGAATCAGCTGCTGCTGTCCCAGATAATAGACACCCGCAGCCCCGACCCCGGAAGTCAGCGCCACCAGCAGAGCCAGGACGGCCGTTTTGCTGATTTTGCCCGACACAGCGGCGGGTTTGGGTGACTTATCCGAAGACTGAGGGCCTGACTGACTTTGTTGTTGTTCTGTCATAGTTCCACCTTGGCGGGGCTGATTATCCATAATGCAGGCCAGTAACGCATCGTTATCGGCGCCTGCACTGATGGCGATTTGTTTGTCCTTTATCGCGTATTGTTCGCGAAGGTATTCTGCACTGCGTTGACTGACCAGATAAAACCGACGGCTGCTCAGCCAGTTTAGTAATTCGCTCTGCTGGGTATTAAAGATGGCATCAATGGCCGCATTACTGGTGATCACTATACCGTCAATGCCTTGCCTTTGCCAGTGGTCCAACCAGATATCAGATCCGGTGGCAGCCGGGATCCGCTCATACACCACACAATGTGATACTCGGGCGCCGCGCTGTTTGAGCATCTTGTTGATCAGCGTGCGTCCACCTCGTCCTTTGACCACCACAACCCGATTATCCTCAATCTGTTGCAGTGCGGGCAAGGCGAGTAACCCCTCTGAATCATGCTGCTCGGGTACAATGGCACGACGGTCAAAACAGGCGTCTATGGCCGCTGCGGTTTTTTCACCTACAGCAAAAAACTGACAGTCGGGGGAAAAGGTAGGCTGATGCTGGGCCAGGTAATACACCGCATCCTGAGAAATGAAAATCAGCTGCTCAGCTTCCATGATGGGTGCCAGTTCAGTCTCACTGACTGGCAGCTTTACCAGCTCCAGCACGGGGGTACAGTCACAGCTGATCCCCTGCGCTTCGAGCTGTTCACCAAGCAACGTTCCTTTGCCTGCCGGGCGGGTGATGGCTAGTTTCACATTAGTTGTCCCGGTAAACCTCAGCCAGAATTTGGTCCGCACCTTGTGCCAGCAAAGATTCCGCCAGGCGGATCCCCAATTGCTCAGCATCGGCAACCGGTCCGCTTTGCTCGCCACGTAAGATCTGGCTACCGTCTATCGCACCAACCAGTCCACGCAAGGTAAGTTGCTCGCCGTCGATTTCTGCATAAGCGCCAATCGGCACCTGACAACCGCCTTCCAGACGACGGTTCATTGCACGCTCAGCCAGCACCCGCATACGCGTTTCACTGTGTTCAAGCGGGGCAAGCCAGGCCTGAACCTGTGCATCGTCACTGCGACATTCAATACCCACGGCCCCCTGACCATTGGCAGGTAGTGAGTCTTCAACACGCACAAAACTGGCGATCCGCTCAGCCATCTCCAGTCGGATCAAGCCCGCGGCGGCAAGTATAATGGCATCAAACTCACCGGCATCCAGCTTAGCCAGGCGGGTATTCACATTGCCACGTAAATCTTTGATCACCAAATCCGGACGCTGGGCCCGGATCTGACATTGGCGACGCAGGCTTGAAGTACCGACAACAGCACCTGCCGGAAGCTCAGACAGCGACTGGTAGCGGTTCGAAACAAATGCATCACGGGGATCTTCGCGCTCACAAATGGTGTGCAATTCCAAACCGTCTGGGAAATCAACAGGGACATCTTTCATCGAGTGTACGGCAATATCCGCACGCCCTTCCAGCATGGCCTGTTCCAGCTCTTTCACGAACAGTCCCTTGCCACCGATTTTCGCCAGAGGGGTATCCAGAATTTTGTCGCCTTTGGTCGACATAGGCACCAGTTCAACCGTCAGCTCGGTATGAAATTTTTCCAGTTCAGCTTTCACATATTCGGCCTGCCATAAGGCCAGCGCACTTTTTCTTGTTGCGATGCGCAACACATTTTTTTTCGTCGTCATGCTTTACTCAGTCTGCTCACTATTGAGCGGTTGCGATAATTCTAAAGGTTTTTTGTGCCAGTAGCCGATCATCTGCGGTGATCACTTCAATACGCCACTGACCACTTTGGCTGGGCATTATGTTTTTGCTGGAGTAAGTGCGATGCCGGTACGCACTGATGGCCAAGTCAATCTCTGCCATCAACTGATCCTGATGAAACCATAAATGGCGAATGGTTTGTCCCTGCAAACCACGTACTTCGGTAAAGAAATACAGCTTATCCGAAAAGGCCGATTGTTCAACACTGTCTTTAAGCACATTCACCGGTTCCCGGTTCATCACTTCTGTGGTCAGCACGGCACGGCTAATGTGCTTAGTATCCACCTGAGCAGCCATGGCCACACTGGCAACCTGTGCGTCCTCAGCAAAACGCTTAGTCGGACCATTGTTGGTGCCTTCGTCAACGGTCAGATCAGCGGCCTCCTGTTCATCAGCGACCACCTCTTGTTCATCGGTCAGCTCAACAGGTTCAACCTGACTGTTTACCGCTGCTGACGACACAACCAAATTCGCTGTGACTTGCGGCAATGCAGCCACTACCGGTTCGGAGACTAATGGCGCAGAGACAGGCTCACCTTCGGGCTCATTGATCGGCTCAGATGTGTCCATACCAGTAGCATCATTTACACTGTCGGCCTGAGCCGTTTGCTGGTAGGTATTCATCGTCGTCACAGGCTGCTCATCGGCACTAACCGAATTCACGATCCCATAAAACAAAGCAGCCAGGCCACATGCTGCCGCGCTGCCGACCACACCAATGCGGCGCCAATGGTACTGGTATGTGATGGACTTAGCCGGGGCCTCATTTGCTTTCGTTACCGCTGTTTTAATCACAATGCGTTGTGTCATGGGGGATCACTCTGTTATCACGTTAACCTGGCCAGTAACCAGGTGCGAATTGCCTCCAGCTCTTCCTGACAAACCTGATGCTGCATCGGGTAATCCTGCCAGCTTACTTCATAGCCTTGTGCTTGTAAGGTGTCAAATGCTTGTCGCCCTGCAACCATAGGAACCACGGGATCCAGGCTGCCATGGGCCATAAACACGTTCAGGTCGGTTTGTACTGCTTGTTGCGCAAGTTTTTCAGGGGCACACATATAGCAAGATAACGCCATCACGCCACCCAGGCGCGCTTTAAAACGCGGCGCCACATGCAGGGCCATCACCCCGCCTTGCGAAAAACCAGCCAGGATGATGCGTTCTGCTGGGATCCCAGCCGCCAGTTCAGCCTCAATAAGCGCTTCAACCAACTTCGCAGAGTCTCTCACACCCGCTTCGTCGGCTCTTTTATCCAGATCAAAGGATTTGATGTCATACCAGGAGCGCATCACCATACCATTGTTCACGGTGACGGGTTGTTCTGGCGCATGCGGAAAAACAAACCGTACGCCCAGTTCAGCAGGTAATCGTAACTCAGGGGCAATCGGCAAGAAGCCCTCTCCTGAATCACCAAGACCATGTAACCAGATCACGCTTGCCCTGTGGGTTCCCTGGGCCGGGTATTCTACAAACGGCAACATCAGTCGTGCTGCCATTCAATGGTCTGACCGGCCTGACGCGTGGCAGCATCACTCATAAACTGCCAGAACTCAGCGCCGCTGCGGTTATCTATCCACTGCGTATCGCGCAACTCAAAATGATGCCCATTAAACTTAGTAGCGACCCACACCTGATGCAGCGGGGCTTGCTTATTAATCACAATTTTACTGCGGTCCGGAAAAATGATTTCCAGGATCCCGGATGCCGATTCATAATCCAGGTCGACCTCGCAGTCGTCAATTTGTTCCTCAATGGTCAACATTAACGCATCGGCTAACTCATGATATTCATGATCTGTCATAGCTTGATCCTTACTGTGCAAACCCCGAAAGTCCGCCGCTCGGACGGAATTAAATTTACTTTCTAAGCTGCTTTTTTTACCAATTCTGTTACTCTGCGATTATAAAGGCACTGACATCATTAATCTAATGAAAGCGACATACACTCAATTTAGCCTATTTACCCTGATCTTGACCAGCCTCTTGCTACTAAGTGCATGCGGTCAAAGTGGGCCTCTGTATTTACCCGAGCAACGTTCACAACCGGCCAATGCGCCCGAGCAAGCACCTCAGCCTGCTCAGGATACTACACCGTCTGAAGACGATGATACGAAACAGGAGTCGTAAATGGATTTCTTTCACTACCAGGATAACCAATTGCATGCCGAGCAAGTGCCCATAAGTGACATCGCCGCACAATATGGTACGCCCTGTTATGTGTATTCACGCAAGACGCTGGAGCGTCATTATCATGCATTCACCGATGCAGCACAGGGACATCCGCACCTGGTTTGTTATGCCGTCAAAGCCAACAGCAACCTGGCGGTACTCAATGTCCTCGCAAGACTCGGTGCAGGCTTTGATATTGTCTCGCAGGGTGAGCTAGCACGGGTGCTCAAAGCAGGCGGCGACCCGGCCAAAATTGTGTTTTCTGGTGTAGCGAAAACTGCACAGGAAATCGCTTTTGCACTCAAAACAGGCATCAAGTGTTTTAATGTCGAGTCCGCTGCTGAACTGCATCGCATCAGCGAAGTCGCCAGAGAGCTCAATCTGCTCGCGCCTGTTTCAATTCGTGTTAATCCGGACATAGATGCCAAAACACACCCCTATATTTCCACCGGGCTAAAAGAAAACAAGTTTGGTATCGATATCAAAGAAGCCTTTAATGTCTATCAACTGGCTTGCGCTTTGCCGGGTCTTGAGGTGGTGGGCATAGACTTCCACATCGGCTCACAGCTTACTGAAGTTACCCCCTTTATTGCCGCACTGGATAAAGTACTGGCCTTGGTTCAGACGCTGGAATCAGCCGGTATCACACTGAAGCATCTGGACATTGGCGGTGGCCTGGGTGTGCCGTACGACAGCGAAAAGCCACCTCATCCCAGTGCCTATGCGGCTGAGGTCAAAGCGCGACTGGCTGACTATCAACATCTGGAACTGATTTTTGAACCTGGCCGTGCCATTGCCGCCAACGCCGGGCTGTTGGTCACCAAAGTGGAATACCTCAAGCCAACCAAGGATAAACACTTTGCCATTGTTGATGCGGGCATGAATGATATGTTGCGGCCGTCGCTGTATCAGGCCTGGCAACAAATCATCGCCGTTGCCCCCAGACAGGACGATACCCCATTGCACACCTATGATGTTGTGGGCCCGGTGTGTGAAACAGGTGACTTTATCGGTAAAGACAGACCGCTGGCTATTCAACCCGGTGATCTGCTGGCGCAACGCGGTGCGGGTGCCTATGGCTTTACGATGAGTTCGAATTACAATTCACGCCCTCGGATTGCAGAAATCATGGTCGATGGCGATACTTGTCACTTGATCCGCAAAAGAGAGACTTTGGAATCACTGTGGCAGGGTGAGCAAGTGCTTCCGTAATGGCGCACAGCATGGCAAAGTAGGGTTATCACAATCATAAAATAGGTGCGGCGCATACTGGCCGCCGACACCAAAATAGATAAGGCTTTATGTTTGTAAATTTTTCTAAGATGCATGGTTTGGGTAATGACTTCGTTGTCGTGGATAACGTGACCCAGAATGTCTTTTTGTCACGAGACCAGATCCGTAAACTGGCACACCGTAATTTTGGCATCGGTTTCGATCAGCTGCTTTTGGTTGAGCCGCCCTATTCCCCGGACCTGGACTTTCACTACCGCATATTCAATGCCGACGGCACCGAAGTAGAACAATGCGGAAATGGCGCGCGCTGCTTTGCCCGCTTTGTACGCATGAAGGGTCTGACCAATAAGCATAAAGTGAGTGTCTCCACCAAAGGTGGCAACATTACCCTGTTCACCGAAAAAGATGGTCAGGTTACGGTCAACATGGGCAAACCCGAGTTTGCGCCTGCGCAGGTCCCATTTAAGGCAAAGCAACAAGAGCAAACCTATATTTTGCGTGCCGAGGAACATACCGTCTTTTGTGGCGTGGTTTCCATGGGTAATCCCCATTGTGTGATAGAAGTCGAGGACATTGAACAGGCAGACGTTGACACGTTGGGCCCTTTACTGGAGCAACACGAACGTTTTCCAAAGCGTGCTAATATTGGCTTTATGCAAATCATTAATCGTGAACACATCAAGCTGCGTGTCTGGGAGCGAGGAGCTGCGGAAACGCTGGCATGCGGCAGTGGAGCGTGCGCCGCTGCGGTGATCGGTATTGCTCAGGATAAACTGGCCAGCACAGTGCGCGTCGACTTACCCGGTGGTAGTATTCAGATACGCTGGAACGGGCCAGGGCAAAGCGTCAAAATGACCGGTCCGGCAGAACACGTCTTCGACGGACAAATTGCATTATGAGCCACTCTTCAGAGCCACTGACACCCGAGCAGGTACAGGCATTTCTCCACCAGCACCCTGATTTTTTGCTGGCGCATCCTTACCTGCTGCTGGAGCTGAATCTGTATAATGAGACGCAAGGTGCGCCTAACCTGGCGTTATTGCAACAACGCACATTGCGTGAGCAAAATCAGCAACAGCAAAAACAAATTGCGCAGATGGTCGCGCATGCACAAGAGAATGAACAAATTTATCGTTTGTTCAGCGAGTGTCAGCGACGCCTCTGGCAATGTCAGGATGTCGGTGCGCTGAGTGAGTTATTGAGTGATGAATTAACACAGCTGCCTAACGTCAGTCACTGCCAACTGGTCAACCTCAATGACGACAGTGAGCAGGCCCGTGCGGTCAACGCGCTCAGGCACAGCCGTCTGAAGGAGTGTAACCGTTACCTGGGTCGTCTGAGCGCCTCAGAACGTAGCAGCCTGATCACAGACACCCGCTGTCAATCCTTTGCTCTCTATCCACTCGGAGAGAGCGATAACACACATGCGGTATTAGTCTTTGCAAGTCACTGCGCCGATCACTTTGCCCCCGGCAATGGGGATTTGTTTGTCAGTGAGCTGGTGTCTTCTTTGCAGCTCAGATTGCAGCATCTGGCATGAGCAAGCCGCACCTTGATGCAAACCCCAATGCGCTCGGCCCGGGCTGGCTGGAGCCAATTGCTGACTTTGCCGCGTATCTAAAGTTTGAGCGCCAGTACTCGGCACACACACTCGGACAATATCAGCGCCAATTATTGCAAGCCGCCGCGTTTTTTGCCCCACACTGTGATCACTGGCTGGCCGTCAACAGTGAGCTGGTCAGGCGTTACTCAGTGCAGTTGCGCAGCCGACAGTATAATCCACGTAGTATCAACCTAAAGCTCAGCTGTGTACGCAGCTTGTACAAGTTTTTACAGCATAAGCAATCCGTCAACCATGACACCCATAACCCGGCACAAGGGCTACGAGGGCCAAAGTTTCAAAAACCGCTCCCTAAAAGTCTGGATGTGGATCAGATGGCGCAACTGCTGGATATTGAGGATGACGATGTGCTTGCCGTGCGCGACAAGGCCATGATGGAACTGATGTATTCCAGCGGGCTGCGAGTCAGTGAGCTGGTCAATGCTAACCTGCATGATATCCGCGATGGCGAAATCCGGGTACTGGGTAAGGGTAACAAAGAGCGAGTTGTGCCGGTTGGCTCCAAAGCCCTGGACGCCATTGCACAGTGGTTAAAACACCGTCCGCAATTTGCCCATGCCGATGAGCCAGCGCTGTTTGTCAGTAAACGAAAAAACCGTATTTCGGCCCGCCATGTGCGTGCCAGAATGCAGGAGTGGGGGATCCGCCAGGGAATAACGGGCACCATTCATCCCCATAAACTACGCCACTCCTTTGCCACGCACTTGCTCGAATCCAGTGGTGATCTGCGGGCCATACAAGAGATGTTAGGCCACACCAGTTTATCTGCTACCCAGGTCTACACCCATGTCGATTTTGGCCACCTGGCCAAAGTGTACGACAGCGCGCACCCCAGAGCCCGCAAACAACGCAAAGACTGAGTAGGCTTTCAGGCATTCTTTAGGTACACTCAAGCGGACCAAAAAACCAAGAGAGATGTTATGCGATTTAACCGTGCCATTGATGAGATTCAGGTGCTGAGCTTTGACCTGGACGATACACTGTATAACAACCACCCCGTGATCGCAGCTGCGGTTAAAGCGATGAACGATTATGTCAATGCACTGGCCCCCTGGCGTGCTCAGGGCCCGCAGTTTTGGCTCGCATGTCGTCAACATGTCGCATCACAACACCCGGAACTCACCCATGATGTCACCCGTTGGCGTCAGGTTGCACTGCGCTACGGCTTACAAAAAGCCGGATTCAGCGCCTCAGAAATAGATCTGCATGCCAAGGCAGCCTACCAGGCGTTTGCTATAGCCCGCAGTCAGATCGTGGTTGACGCGTCGGTACTGGCGCTATTGGCACGCCTGAGAAAGCGTTTTCGGCTCATCGCCATCACCAATGGCAATGTGGAAGTTGACCGCTTCAACCTGGCCGATCAGTTCGAATGCGTACTCATGGCAGGTCGAGATGGTCGCGCCAAGCCCCATGCCGATCTGTTTGAAGCCGCATGCCAACAGTGCGCAGTAGCGCCGCACCAGTTGTTGCACATTGGGGATAGTCTGGATACAGACGTACAGGGTGCAAACCTGGCAGGATGTCGCAGTGTATGGCTGAATAACCAGGATACTTCCTACCGTTATCAGGGCCTTGCAGATCTCGAGATTTCAGACATTCATGCCCTGTCTGTGCTGGCTAACTAAACGCACAAACACGTATATTTCAAAGACCGACTGGCGACCTCGTCGTCAGTTGCAAAATTTTAACAAATCACGTACTAATAAAACTTTCGTATAATAAAACAACAATCGGAAGTCTATTATGTCATCACAGGATACCCATCAGGATACCGGGTTTTATGGCCACCCCCGGGGCCTCTCTACTCTCTTTTTCACCGAAATGTGGGAGCGCATGAGCTTTTACGGGATGCGTGCCTTACTCGTGCTCTTTATGACCGCCTCTTTACAAGAGGAAGGCCTTGAATTTACTGTTGCCGCAGCAGCCGCCATCTACGGTTTATACACAGGTGCCGTGTACTTTCTGGGTTTGCCAGGTGGCTGGATAGCGGATCGATTGCTGGGCGGACAACGCACCGTCTGGTATGGCGGGATCATCATAATGTGTGGTCACATTGTACTGGCCATTCCCGCCCATGAGACTTTTTTCATTGGGCTGATACTGGTTGCGGCAGGCACTGGTCTGCTCAAACCCAATATCAGTGCAATGGTTGGCCAGCTTTATCGTGATGAAGACGAACGGCGCGATAGTGGCTATGCCCTTTATTACATGGGTATCAATTTAGGCTCTGTGCTGGGGTATACGATCTGTGGCTATTTCATGGAAAACCTGGGCTGGCACTGGGCGTTTGGTGCTGCCGCAGTGGGTATGGGTGTGGGCCTTATTCAGTATCGCAAAACCCTGGGTAATATTGCCCATGTCGGAGATCAACCCAGCAACCCGTTACCTGCAGAGAAGGCACGCAAAGCCTGGTCGATTATCGGGGCGGTAATTGCCGTCGTCGCTGGCGTCGTGGCGCTGACCTACACTGGGCTGATCACCATTAACCCGGTTGTCGTTGCCCAATATGTCGCTGTGGCGTTTACCCTCATCTTCTTCGCCTATTATGGGTTCATCTACTTTGCCGGTGACCTGGCGCACGATGAGAAACGTAAAATGTGGGCACTCTTTTTGGTCTGTGTGGCCTCAGCCTGCTTCTGGTCCGGGTTTGAGCAGGCCGGATCTTCACTGAATCTGTTTGCCCGCGATTATACTGACCGACTCATTGGTGACTTTAATATTCCCACAGCCTGGTTTCAGTCTACCAACTCCTTTTTTATCATCATCTTGTCTCCTTTCTTTGCAGCCCTGTGGATCAACCTGGCAAAGCGCATGATCTCCCCGTCATACACCGTAAAATGTGCTGTTGGGCTGGTGATCATGGCCAGCGGTTTTATCGTCATGTTCTTCGCTGCGCAATATGCTGCTCAAGGTCTTAAAGTGGCTCCTATGTGGCTGGTAACCACTTACTTCCTGCATACAGTTGGTGAATTATGCCTGAGTCCTGTGGCGCTGAGCGCCGTCAGCAAACTATCGCCAAAACGCTTTGCCGGACAAATGATGGGCGTGTTTGTGTTAACTTACTCAATCGGAAATATTATCTCTGGCCTGATGGCAGGAAACTTTGACCCCAACAACGTTGAACAGATGCCTAACCTGTATCTGCAGATCAGTCTGTTCTGTATTGGCATAGGGATCCTCGTTGGCCTGTTTGGCATACGCGCTAAAATCTGGGAAGGTCAGACTCAGCAACAATCCGCTTAGTGGGTTCGGGCCGGCTTCGCCCGGCCCGGGTTTAAACTACGGTCGCAGAGACAATGAAAAACCGCGCGTCGCATCTGGACACTGTCTGTAAATTGGGTAAGCTGGCAAAGGTTGCCACACTTCACGGTGGTCGGTGAAATACACCGCACATTCATGCAACCTTGCCGATGTGGAGCGCTTATTGAGTAACACAAAAAGCGTGTGGCACAATGATCCGTTCGCGAGTGATATGATTTTCACTCCTTGTATAAAACAGCCAGACAATCAACGGAGTTGCTATGCAAACCATCGCCATTACCGGCGCGACCGGGCTACTGGGACGTGCACTTGTCAACGTACTGAAGACGCAGCACACAGTCATAGGGTGTGGCTTTCGCCGTGCCGCCCCGCCACTGGTGTCGCTGGATTTATCCGACCAGCAAGCCGTCAATGCCTTTCTCGATCAGTATGCACCGGATGTGCTTATCCACGCTGCGGCAGAGCGAAAGCCGGATGTCTGTGAAACAGATCATGCTCAGACGCTGGCACTGAATGTGGCAGCCAGTGAGCACCTGGCAACACAATGTAGCCAAAGAGGTATTCGCTTATTCTTCATCAGCACCGATTACGTCTTTGATGGCACTCACCCCCCTTACACTGAACAGGCGCGCACCAATCCGCTGAACTTTTATGGCCAAAGCAAGCAACAAGCCGAGCAAGCTGTGCTATCGATCGACCCCACACACAGTGTGATCCGAGTACCGGTACTGTATGGGGAGGTTGAATACCTGGCAGAGTCAGCGGTCACAGTGATCGCTGAGCAACTCAAACTGAATGCGACGGGCGCTCATGATGACTGGGCTATCCGCTACCCCACCCATGTTGAAGACATTGCTCTGACGCTGGCGGATCTGGTAGCACTCCCGGCAGAAAAGCTGGGCGGTATTTATCATGTATCGGATAACCAGGCGATGACCAAATATCAGATGGCACGCACCATGGCACCGCTGTTGGGCATAGATGGTGAACAACTCATCGCAGTGCCAGAACCCACTCAAAGTGCAGCCCGGCCACATAACTGTGCGCTCAAGGATACTCGTCTGCATGTGTTGGGTATCACCCACCAGCGGGAATTTGGTGCTGCGATTGCCGCTGTGCTGGCCCGGCACGAACAGGAGTAATACACAATGCAGGTGAAATCGATACTCTTAGGGCTGTCTTTGCTACTCAATGGCTATTTGGGCTGGCAGCTATATCGTCCTTTACCTGCTGTGTCAGATATTCCTCCCGCAACATCGACTATCCCTGTTGCGGTGGCAACCCCGCCTGATGGCCGCCAGACTCCCATATTAATTACCCAGGCACAACAAGCATTCCAACAGGCTCGCTATGAGCAAGCTCTGACCAGTCTGCTGCAAGCGCGAGAAGCACATCCAAACGCCGTGAGCCAATCCGCTAAGCAGTGGTGGCAGTGGATCAACGCACAGCTGAACCAGGCTTCGCAAGCTCAGCTTTTTGCACAGCTCGCCCTGGTACAGGGCTTCCTCAGAGCTGAGCCACAAGCACTACCAGCACAACGTCTAGAGATCCTCTTATATCAGGCACTTGCACAGCCAGACGAAGCACTCAATCGCCTCCTCATTGCGTACCGACTCAACCCCCATTACGCTGACTGGCAATCTCTGATCGATACGCTTTTGGTATCGCGCCTGGTCGAGCTGAGCGAGCAACAACAATGGCATGAGCTGCTGACTCTTGCGGCGCCCTGGTACGAAGAAAAGCCACACAAGTTGCCATTGCTGACACACCAGGTTGAAGCACATCTGGCCTTATCTCAACCTGACGAAGCGCTGTTTTTAATTGCACAAGCAGACGACACCTTGCGTCACCATCAGGAAACAACAGCACTGCAACAACAGGCGCTGGCTTTACAGCAAGGGATAACACATGTGCCATTGCGCCGTCTCGGTAGCCATTTTGTGCTTGAGGCCCAGCTGGCAGGTACCACCATCGAATTGATGATCGACACCGGCGCCAGCGTCACATCGCTGACTCAGCAACAATTTGCCACGCTGATCCAGGCTGTGGATTACCTTGACACCCGGACCGTATCGACAGCCAATGGGCTGGCCAATGTGGAGTTTTATCAAAGTGAGCAAATGCAGATTGGCGATCAGGTACGCGGGCCTATACAGTTTGCCGTGATGAATGAAATGCGCGCCGGACCGGGGTTGCTGGGCATGAATTTTCTGCGTCACTTTGATTTTGACATCGATCAGCGTAACGCCGTACTGATTTTGCGCCCCCGCAGTCAGAATTGATATACTGCGCTTTTGCTTCCCGGTTTTCCTTTGTATGCAGCCAATGCGCCTAGCCAAATATCTGAGCCACTGTGGTGTCTGTTCCCGCCGTCAGGCGTCACGATTAATCGAAGCCGCCGACGTCACGGTGAATGGCCGCCCGGCCAACCACATAGATCATGTCACAGCAGCCGACCATATTCTCGTCAGCGGCCAGTTGGTTAAGGGACCGGCCCCCAAACAACTCTACATGTATCACAAACCGATTGGTATCGACTGTAAATTACGCCCGGACGACCCAAGCAGCTTGAGCCACCATTTACCACCTGGTGAACGTATTTACCCCATTGGGCGATTAGACAAAGACAGCCGTGGACTGTTACTACTGACCAATGACGGTGAGCTCTGTAACCGCCTGATCCACCCGAAACATCATCAGGAAAAAGAGTACCGGGTGGTGGTCGACCGCCCCTTTGATGAACAATTTTGTGCACGGATGAGTGCGGGTGTGCCGGTCGACGGGGTGATAACCCAGGCCTGCCGGGTTGAGCCAATCGCTGCGGATACCTTTACCATTGTCCTCAGGCAGGGATTAAATCGTCAGATCCGTAAAATGGCACGTTACTGCGGTTACCGGGTGGTGGATTTATACCGGGTGCGAATAGCAAACCTGCAACTCGATCCGCAAGTTTTGCCAGCAGGGCACTTTCTGCCGATTGCGATAACAGAGCTTAAGCTCGAAGAGGAAGAAAAATAGTACCGCCCAATCGACTGTCTGGGCGGTAAAAGTAGCATCGATAAGCAGTATAGCGCGCAGCCGATTGCAGCACACTGCGGCATATTGTCGCACCACCATTTCCACGCGTTATGCTGAATATTTTTCAAGGGTCTGGCATTTCTCTGCGGGTCCGGTTAGTTTCAGTGTTCCGATATTCATCAAAGCCGAAAAATATGGAATGGATTGCCTTTACCTGCCTGGCCGCCTTCAGCCAGGCCTGGCGTAATGCGCTGCAAAGTCGCCTGAGTCAACACGCCAGTGTCGCCAGCGTCACTCTGGCCCGCTTTCTGCTGGCCACGCCCCTGGCCGCGTTATACCTGCTGGGCCTGTACCACTGGCAAACAGCACCCACGCTCACCCTGAACCCAACACTGATAGGCTATGTTGCAGGCGCGAGCATTATGCAGATCATCGCGACCGGGCTCATGGTGGTCTTGTTCAAACGCAACAATTATGCGGTCGGTGTCGGACTGGCAAAAAGTGAGGCTTTGTTAGCCGCTATCCTGGGCATGGTCTTCTTCGGCTCTCATCTGAGCGCGCTGGGCTGGCTGGGTGTCCTGCTGGGTGGTATTGCGGTACTGTTACTCAGTGGTGTTACACTGCGCCATTTTCAGCTGACGACGGCCCTGTTGGGGCTTGCCTGCGGTGGTGCCTTTGCCCTCACCTCTTTATGGGTCCGAGAAGCCAGCATCGCCACCCAATTGCCTTTCCCACACAGCGCGGCCTGGGTGCTGTTGCTGGTGTTATCCTGCCAAACCTTAATACTGGCCTGCTACCTGAGCTATGCAGAGTCGGGCTCCTGGCGACAGCTGTGGCAACACCGCCGGCTCACCTTTGCCATCAGTACCACCAGCTGTATCGGCTCCGTTGGCTGGTTCAGTGCGATGAGTCTGCAACACGTTGCCTATGTCAAAACACTCGGCCAGATCGAGGTATTCTTCTCGCTTGCCATCGCAGTGTGGTGGCTAAAAACCCCGGTTGCCCGGCGTGATACGCTGGGATTATTGCTCATCGCATTGGCTGCAATCCTGGTTATGATGAGTTAGGTGACTGGCCTGGCGTAAATTTTCAGGGAAAAAATGCCGGCACTTCCTATACTGAAGATATTGCAACAATGACAACTGAGTGCCTTACGTGCCGATTGCGCAACATTTTTATAGTCAGCCAGATGAAGTAGAGCTGGTCAAAGTGAAGCTGTTTAAGCAAGTCGCATACTATTGCTTATGCTTACATTTGCTGTTTATTTTTGCTTTTTGGTACAGCCATGTCTATATCCTGTCCATCGCCAACATCGCCAGCGTTGCAGCCTGGGCAACGGGGATTTATCTGCTTAACCGGGGTCACAGCCACCTGGCATTGCGGATTTTTTGTGTCGAAGTGACGGGTCACTCGGTACTGGTGTGTGCCACCTTAGGGATGGATTATGGCTTCCAGTATTACCTGTGGACCATCGCCTGTATGTTGCTGCTGGATATGAAGCTAAAGTTGCGACTGGCCATTGTACTGTCCCTCAGCATGATTGTGTTGTTTGCGTTGTTGTTTGAGCTCTACAGCACCGTAAATACCCCTTTTTTGTTCCAGGAGTACGCCCGCTCAATTCACTTTATTAATGTGTTCGTATGCGGTTTACCCATGATCTACGTCATTGGCCATGTGCGCGAAAGCACCTTTATTCAGCGCCGCCAGCTGGCTAAGTTGGCAGCCAGAGACCCACTCACAAATTTGTTTAATCGTCGCTATGCCAAAGAACTGATCCTCAGAGCGCACAGCAGCTGTGCACACAACGGACAAAGCCTTTGTGTGGTCATGGCCGATCTCGACCATTTTAAACAGATTAACGACCAACTGGGTCATGATATGGGGGATGAAGTACTGCAAACCGTCTCTGATATCTTACGTGAGCATGTCACCGATCAGGATATCGCCGTCAGGTGGGGAGGTGAGGAGTTTTTGCTCGTGCTGGTTGATTGCACCCAGGAAGAAGCGCTCATACGCATTGAAACATTACGACAAACCCTTGAAAAGCAGCGCTTTAATGGCGAAGAACTCACTGCAACGATGAGTTTTGGCGTGGCTTTGTGGCATACCGCTTTGCCTTTTTCCGTCACTTTGCAGCTGGCCGATGATGCACTCTACACCAGTAAAGCACAGGGCCGCAATCGAGTGACTGCGGCCCACACCAACTAGTTGATCGGGGTAAATGTGATGCGATGATTAATGGCTCCGGGTAATAAAGGAACTGCTTCGCCCTGTGCATAGGCGCTGAAGCCAGCCCGGTAAAAGGGTGACAGCGGATGACCACTTTGCCCACCCGCGACACTCATTATCGCTTTATCCAGGTGACCGGGTTGGGCAATAAAACGTTGAGATGCGCCAAATGCCGGCTTTTGTACCGCTGGCATATAACTGTCACCAAACCCAGCCACCACCGGCATATCCAGCAAGCCACTGAGCAGCGGTATTTGCCTGCTAAACGGGTGCTTCACTTCAAGCTGGTTGACCCGCCCCCATTGCCACGCGGCCATATCCCGGCCTTCACTTTCACGCAGCTGCGCTTTCGCCGACTCATAAGCAGCCAGCAACATGGCATCCCAATCACTGTACTGCTGCTGCCAGTGCGCTGGTCGCTCGTGGATCAATTGCCATGCAGCGGGCTCAAGATAGCGCTTCAGGGGCGACAAGCTGCCGTCAACTTGTTGCAAAGTGTGCTCAACCGGCGCAAACAGCAGATCCAGGGTATGATCGCGAAAACGCCTGACTAAGGTATAACCAACCGACTCAGGACAGGCACAAGCCTGCCAGTCAGACAAATACCCGCGGTCTCGCGCATAACTGTCACCCTGACTGGCAAGCAGCGTACTCAGCAACTGATGCCAGGGGGCCATAAAGCGTGCTTCATTGTCGAGTTGCAAGCGCATAAAATCCGCTTCATCAAATTGATTTTGCGCCATCAGGCGATCACGGATCTGTACTGCCCGCGCGCCCAGTGCATAGCCACCATCACCGAAACGCTGATGTTGCTGCGCCGATACCACCCGTGAGTTGGCAGTCCAGATCTTGCCATGGGTCGGGTTCTTAACCACTGGCCGTTGCACTTCATTACGTTGCCAGTCGTCACTGTAAGCCTGACTGGGTATGGCTGTATCGCTAGGTACAGCACGCCCTGGTAAAGCCCCCGTTGGGCGCCAGGCTGCATTCCCTTGGGCGTCCACAACCACCATATTCTGAACCGGAATAGCTATCTGCGCAGCACGTTCCAGTGCCTCATCGACACTCCCCGCCGACTCCAGTCCCAGTAGCCCCAGATTGACCGCGTAATCCTGATGCGCCACCCAGCTCAATGCATAAGCTTCGTCACGGATCTGCTTAACCGGCCCGTAATCACTTAGTGTCAGGGTAAACGCTTCACTCCTGCCATCCGGTAACTTAAGTTGCTCAGTGACTTGCCAGGTCGTGTCGACCTGTGGGTCCAGCTTGATCCAGTCAGCCGTATCCAGATAACCATTGGTAAATCCCCAGGCTACCTGATTGTTACTGCCCACAACCACAGCTGGCGCGCCAGGCAGAGTAACCCCGGACACCTGGATCACCTCACCTGAGGCGGTGTCATAATTAAGCTGGGCGCGGTACCAGATAGCAGGTGTGTTTAAGCCAAGATGCATATCGTCAGAAAGCATTGCTGCCCCCGTTTTAGTATGCTGTCCTGTTACTGCCCAGTTATTACTACCAAAAATTGAAAGCTCTTTAATATGAGGTACACCTTCCAATTTAGCAATGTCGCCAAATTTAGGTATTTCGACACCATTTTTAACGACTTCACTATTATCGAGCGCTGCCTGATAATTACTTGGCTGAATAATAAAGTGCTTCATTTCTTCACCAAGTAAAGATTCAACCAGAATAACTGCCTCATCTCTTTTTAGTGTGCTTTCTTGTAAATCCAGGTACATACTAAAAATAACTAACAAGCTGTCTTCTGGTTGCCAAGGGCGGGCCTCTGCACCGAGTAGGAGGTACTCAAAGCCCTGTACGCCACTTTGCGCCTGTCCTTCATTAACCCCCTGAGTGTAACGCGCCAACAAACGCTGCTCTGACGCCGGTAGCTGCTGTAATATGCGCTGACTCAGCGCACGAAAGCGATGAAACCTCAGCCGTTTATCCAGTCCAAGCGCAGCTTCACCAAATAATTCACTCAACTCTCCGGCCGCATTGCGCCGCAGCAGGTCCATCTGGAAGAAGCGATCCTGACCATGCGCAAAGCCGAGCGCGTAGGCAGCATCCTGCCGGTTCTGTGCGGTGATCACCGCCTGACCAATCGCATCCCGCTCCAGTGTCACAGATGCACTCAACGCCGTCGACTGACCCTGCCCATCGAGCGCGGGCAAACTCAGTGATAAAATGCCATATACCACTGCACTGGCAGCCAGTGCGAGTAACACCAACACCGCAATCCCGCGTTTCAGCCACATCAGCATATTTTTCCCTCACTTGATTGATTAATGACCTTAGCCAGCTTAGCGTTAATTAAGATTGATTGCATTACATGTCAGTGACATCTAATCCAGCGCTACCTTACCAACAAAGAACTCCGCCAGATGCGCACCACTGATTAGCATGCCGAAGGTTTTTCCATCATAAATTCGTCTGAGTCTTGGCGAGTTTTCACACAGACAACTATAGTTAAATGATTCAAGGATACTTTTTCACGTTCACATGCAGACCATACACGTGCTGTCGTCAAGGAAAGCTTTTTTAACCCGTTTTATGGTGGGTGGATTACTATTGGTGATCCTGGCAGCTGGCTGGTACATAGACGGAGTGAACGAACGTCGCCTGATCGAAGTCGAAAAAAACCGCACATTTGAAGAACTCAATGTCTACCGCACCCAGTTAGAAGGCACACTGGCTGCGAATATTCAGCTGGTACGGGGGTTGGCCATTGCACTGGCGCCGCAGACAAGCCTCGACCAAAAGCAGTTTGAACGCTTTGCAGCGCCGCTCTTTGAGACCAGTAAAGTGCTCCGTAATGTCGGTGCCGCACCGGATATGGTGCTACAAATGATCTACCCGCTTGAAGAGAATAAAAAAGCGATAGGGCTCAACTACCTCACTCACCCACAACAAAAAAAAGACGCCATCAAGGCCAGAGATTCCCGTACCATTGTACTGACCGGCCCGCTTGAGCTGGTACAGGGTGGGATGGCGCTGATCGCCCGCATCCCGGTCTATGTTGATAATGACACATTTTGGGGGCTATTGTCGGTAGTGATTGATATGCCCAAACTGTACGAACAAGTGTCGCTGAATAACCTCGAGAGTGATTACCTGATTGCCATTCAGGGCCGAAATGGCCTGGGGGACAGTGGTGAATATTTCTATGGGTCACCCACGATACAAGAGCATAACCCCCTCGCTTTCACGATCCATGTCCCATCGGGCAGCTGGGTGCTATACGCCGCTCCGCGTTACGGCTGGAAGGCCTCTTCCGCCGCGTTGTGGCCATTTCGCCTGGCACTGTTGACCATAGTGTTGTTCTTTTTGTTCGCATTTTCGTTTTACACACGCTTACTCTCCGAGCTAAAAAGCAAAACCAGTGCACTGACCAACATGGGCTCTCTGGCCCAGGTCGGTGCCTGGTCCGTTGATCTGGCAAGTCATCAAATCACCTTGTCAGAAGTCACACGTCAGATTTTTGCCATCTCACCCTATTATCAGCCAACCTGGATGAGCAGCACCGAGTTCTTTAAAGAGGGCCCACATCGCAAAAAGTTTCAGGATTACATGAACCAGGCAATCAAACATGGCAGGCCTTTTGAGGATGAATTCATTGTTCAGCCACAAAAAGGGCTGGAATGCTGGGTACTCATTAAAGCGCAAGCAAAACAAGAAAATGGCTGGACATTACAAGTGTTTGGTTCGGTACAAAACATCAATGACCGTAAACTGATGGCGATAGAACATGAAAAAGTGGCCAGAAATAATGAATTGCTGGCACAACTCAGTACACATGAAGCCATTCTCAACAATCACACAGAACGTGCACAGGAGCTGTGCACCGATGCAGTCTGTCAGGCAGCCCGCGCATCACGTGCCAGTATCTGGCTACTTAGCGAAGATCACGCCCAACTTTACCCCACGTGCTTCAGCAATACCCGACGAGACAGCCTGCAACATTTCCCGCCCTGGCGCAAGGCGACACTGCCCGGCTTGTTTTCGGCAGTACTCAGCAAGCAGCTCATAGAAGCAAGCACAGCCACTAAACACCCGATAACCCGGCCTCTGGCTGATCAATACCTTGAGCCATTCGAAGTCGAAGCGATGCTGATTATACCAATTCTTCATCGCGGTGCGGTCTGTGGTATTTTGTGCACTGAATACGGCGACCCTTACCCCGACTGGACTGACAGTGATCGGCGCTTTATTCAGGCCATCGCCGCGATGTTAGCCAGCCTGTTCAGTGGCCAGCAACAGCAGCAGGCTAAGCGCAAAGCGATCATTGAAAAAGAGCTGGCAGAGCAATCCGCTAAAATCAAAGCCGACTTTCTGGCCAGTATGAGTCATGAAATTCGCACGCCTATGAATGGCATCATTGGCATGCTCGAGATCCTGGGCAATTCGCAGCTTACCGACACACAGCAACGTAACCTGGCGCTGGCGCAAAGCTCAGCGGAATCTCTGCTCACCATTATTAACGACATACTGGATTTCTCTAAAATTGAAGCTGGCAAGCTCAATATTGAACAAATTGAATGTGACCTGATCCAGATAATCAGCGACTGTTTTGCTGCCTTTGCACCTCGCGCAAACGACCAGCAGACCGAGTTGTTCATTGATAGCCGAAACATGCAATATCAATATGCCAAAACAGATCCCCACCGGCTCAAGCAGATCCTCAATAATCTGATCAGCAATGCAGTCAAGTTCACTGAAGGGGGTAAAGTCACTCTGACCTGTTATACGGAGCGGACCAGTGAGCAGTCTCGCCTGTGGTGCAGTGTTGAAGACACAGGGATCGGGATCAGCAAACAACAGCTCAGTAAAATTTTTGACTCCTTCACCCAGGCCGACCCTTCTACCACCCGTAAGTTTGGGGGGACCGGGCTTGGCCTGACCATTGCCAGACAATTGTGCGAGTTAATGGGCGGGGCACTCAATGCCTACAGTAAGCCGAATATAGGTAGCACGTTCACCTTTTACGTTGCGCTCGAAGATCCCCAGCCGATTCGGACGCTCGATACCAACAATGACAGCCTGTATGTGATAGATGCACACTCTCCGTCCGATCTGGCTGCACGGCATATGCTGGATGCCTGGCATATCCCCACAGAGCATTTTGAAAGCGTTGCGCAGATGCTTCAAACATACGATGCACATACGTCACACAAACCCGCTTTGATCATTGCCACAGAGGTACTGAGTACGACACCCGAACCGGATCTCAAAAGTCTGCTGAAACACATTAAAGCAAAGCAGCTCAGCTACGCCCTGTTGTGCCATACCATGCAGGAAACCCAGGCCTGGCCGCAGTTCTCAGCGAACAACTTACTACTTTGCCCACTCACTCCTGCCAATGCATTGTCCCTGGTTAAACGCAAAGAACCACTGGCAGCAAATACCACAGAAGAGGTTTGTCTGGATGTGGATATTCTGCTGGTAGAAGACAATAAGATAAATCAAACTGTGGCAACCACACTGCTTGAGAAATTAGGCGCACATGTCACCTGCGCACACAATGGCCTCGCCGCCATTAAACACCTTAAAGTACGCGAAGAAGCCTATGCGATTATTTTAATGGATTGCCAGATGCCTGAAATGGATGGCTACACAGCGACCAAAGAGATCCGTGCCGGCGTTGCAGGAGAACAACACCAGCAAACGCCCATCATTGCCCTCACAGCCAATGCAATGGAAGGGGATGAAGAAAAATGTCTGGCTGCCGGTATGGATGCCTACCTGAGCAAACCAATCAACTTTGCCGCGCTGAGCAAAATGCTGCAACGTTGGGTAGATGAAACCAAGGCATGTCGAGTCACACATTGAATTTCCCGCTATTCACCTGAGGCCACTATGCAAGGTCGCGCAAATCGCATAGAGTAAAGTCATGAAAATCAACCTGATCTGCTGCAAAAGTATCACAGCACTTCATATAGGGAATAGAGATGAACTTATCCAAGATTGAACAACGGATCATCGGCTGTCTGCTGGAAAAGCAAACCACCACCCCCGATCAGTACCCTTTATCACTCAACGCGCTGACCAATGCCTGCAACCAAAAATCTAATCGCGAGCCGGTCATGGCTTTGTCCGAATCCGACGTGCTGGACACCCTGACACAACTCGAACAAAAACGTATTGTCGTGTGTGATGAGGGCTTATCAGGTCGAGTAAGTAAGTACAAACATCGCTTTTGTAACAGTGAGTTTGGCAGTCTGAAGCTCACAGAGCAACAACGCGCCATTGTCTGTCTGCTGCTATTACGCGGACCACAGACACCAGGCGAACTGCGTACCCGCAGCGGCCGGCTAGCCGAATTTGGCACCGTCGCTGAAGTCGAGAGCGCACTGAATGAACTCATACAACAAGAACTCGCCACCCGCCTGGCCAGAGAACCTGGCAAACGAGAAGCACGTTATCAGCACTTATTCGACGATACAGCAGATCAGGAACAGGCCGAGACCAGCACTGCTGAACCCGCTGTAAATCTGGACGAACTGCTAGAGGAAATCGATCAGCTTAAACAGGAACTTCAGGCCATCAAGCAACATCTTGGCCTGTAACCGGGCGATCACAGTAAGAAACAGATCTAATTGGTAACAATTTCAAGTAAACTTAGGGCAATCAATCATATTTAGGCCAGCCAGGTAATTAAACGTTGGCCAGAGGGAAATCCCATGCGTGAAGCTATCATTGCTGAAATGAAAGTTCAGCCAACCATTGATGTTGCGGCGGAAGTCGCCCGACGTGTTCAGTTTATTAAACAAACGCTGATCTCAGCCCATTGTCACAGCCTGGTACTGGGGATCAGTGGTGGCGTTGATTCTTCTACCTGCGGCCGTTTGTGCCAGCTGGCCATTGACGAACTGAATGCTGAAAAAGGCCGCCAGGGCTATCAATTTATTGCCATGCGCTTGCCGTATGGCACCCAGGCTGACGAAGATGAAGCCCAACAGGCTCTCTCCTTCATTCAACCCACTAAGCGCTTAACGGTTAATATAAAAGCCGCAGCCGACGCCATGCACGATCAGGCGCTTCAGGCAATGCAAGGCTCTGAAACTGAGCTGCCGAGCGCAGCCCTGGTCGACTTTGTGAAAGGCAATGTGAAAGCCAGACAACGCATGGTTGCCCAGTATGAAATCGCCGGTCTGACCCGCGGCCTGGTGGTCGGTACTGACCACAGCGCTGAGAATATCACTGGTTTCTATACCAAATTTGGTGATGGTGCCTGTGACCTTGCGCCGCTGTTTGGCCTGTCTAAGCGCCAGGTAAGAGCATTGGCCGATCACCTGGGAGCACCACAGTCATTGGTACACAAAACCCCCACCGCAGATTTGGAGTGCGACCGTCCGGGTCTTGCTGACGAAGAAGCCTTAGGTCTGAGCTATGACGATATTGATGACTTCCTGGAAGGTAAACCCATTAGCCTGGATGTCGAGCAACTACTGGTTGATATTTATCAAAAAACTCAGCACAAGCGTAAGCCTATCCCCACCATTTACGACGATGAGTAATACCCGGACATAGATAGTCTTAGTGATCTGGCCTGCGTTTAATCACGTACAAGGCCAGACGCACACTGCGGGTACAGTCGCGGGATCACCCGCCACCCGTTAACTCTGCAAAGAAGGATACATGCCAATGACAGCGCCCATTTTAATCACCGGAGCCGCACAGCGTATTGGTCTGGCGATGGTTCAGCACTTTATCGCTGAAGACATTCCGGTGATCATGACCTATCGCACACAACGTCCGATCATAGATACCCTGACTGAACAAGGCGTGATCTGTATCCAGGTGGACTTCGATCAGGCAGACGCAATCGCATCACTGATTACCCAAGTTCAGCAGCATACCGATACATTGCGGGCGGTGATACACAATGCCTCAAGCTGGGATTGTGAAGCGCAGAATCCAGATCACAGTGCTTTATTTGATGCCATGATGCATATCCATGCCAAAGTGCCGTATCTGCTCAACCTGGGCCTCGCACCTTTGCTGCAAAACTACTCAGGTACGGCCGACATCATTCACATCACCGATTATGTGGTTGAAAAAGGCAGCCCGAAACACATCGCCTATGCTGCGAGCAAAGCTGCTTTGGATAACCTCAGTCGCTCTTTCGCCGCCAAGTATGCACCACACATCAAAGTGAACTCCGTCGCCCCCTCACTGATCATTTTTAATGACGATGACAGCGAAGAGTACAAAGAGAAGACCCTGAAGAAATCCATTATGGGCATTGAACCTGGCTGCCGCGAAGTGATCGACGCCGTAGAGTTGCTGCGTAAAAGTAATTACATCACCGGCCGGACTTTGGCCGTGGACGGAGGCCGCCACCTGAAATAGCAGGCCTGAGCGAATTAACTACAGTGAGTTTTATTATGCATGACGAATTAAAAAGCAGTTTCCAACAGATCATCACCGCCGTAGGCGAAGACAAAGACCGTGAAGGGCTGCTTGATACCCCTAAACGTGCTGCCAAGGCCATGGAATACCTCACTCAGGGCTACCGTCAGGAGCTCAGTGATGTGACCAACAACGCCGTATTCAGCTCTGATGCCGATGACATGGTTCTGGTCCAGGATATCGAGCTTTATTCTATGTGTGAACATCACCTGCTGCCCTTCGTTGGCCGCGCGCACATCGCTTACATTCCTAATGGCAAGGTGTTAGGCTTATCTAAGTTTGCACGTATCGTAGACATGTACGCTCGTCGCTTTCAGATCCAGGAGCAGCTCACGCATCAAATCGCCAAAGCCGTGGAAGAAGTGACCGGTGCCCGTGGTGTTGGTGTGGTTATTGAAGCGAAACACATGTGTATGATGATGCGTGGTGTTGAAAAGCAAAACTCGCAGATGCGTACCTCAGTGATGCTGGGTAACTTCCGTGAAGATGCCAAAACACGTAATGAATTCTTACAACTACTAAAACGCTAAGGACCGCTTATGCACACGGCGATCATCAATATTACCAACCTAAGGTTGCGCACCTTCATCGGATTCAACCAGGAAGAAAGAGAGAAAAAGCAAGATGTTGTGATCAACATCGAGATCCATTATCCGGCCGATGCGGAGTGCTTGTTTCACGATGAAGTTGGCCATGCACTGAACTACAAAACCATTACCAAAGCGGTGATCGCCAAAGTCGAAGAAGGCCACTTCCTGTTATTAGAAAAACTGGTTGCAGACATCCTGACAGAGTGCCACCAACACCCTGATGTCAGCTATGCGAAAGTGAAGGTCGATAAGCCACATGCGCTGCGCTTTGCGGATTCCGTGTCACTGACGCTCGAATGGCGTAAACCAATGTGATCATACACTGGCAGCCACTTACATAAAGCCGGCTGCCAGCCCTATCACAACCGCGTAACGCAACCCCTTACCTACCGCGACCAGTAATAAAAAGAGACTGAACCGGGTTCTAAATACGCCGGCAACCAGCGTCAGGGGATCACCCACCACGGGCAACCAGGCAAACACCAGACTGTATACCCCATACTTTTCGAATTGACGCTGTGCCTTACCCATAGCCTGCTTAGAAACAGGAAACCAGCGCTTGTCTTCCACCCGACTGATAATAGTACCCAGGTAATAATTAATCACACTGCCGAGCACATTGCCGACGGTTGCGCTGAGCCATAGCAAAAACAGCTCCCCTTGCTGCTTTACCACCAACCCGGACAGCAACAACTCTGAAGAAGCAGGCAACAAGGTGGCAGAGATCAGGGCCGAAAAAAACAAAGAGAGATACAACATAACTATAATACTCGGAGCCGGGATACCGTGACATCCTGTCTCAGCGTAGCGATCCAGACACCACTGAAGCTTGCGCTCACCTTAAAAATACGCATTAATGAAGGTATTGTACCGCAAGGACCATAATAATGATAAAACGTCTCGCTATTGCCGCTTTCATAACCGCACTGGGCAGTCAACTGAGTGCCTGTAATGCCACCCCATTGCCAGAGGCTCATCCAAAGGGCTATGAAACCTATATCAACCCCGGCGACACTTTCAGGCACACACAGCTCATCAACATAGATGGAGAGCCGGTTCAGCTGGCTCAGGGCAACAAGCTGATCATCCTGTTTGCCAGCTGGTGCTCTGACTCTCAGCGCACGCTGAACGAGTTAAAAGCGTCTCAACTGCTGGCCGATCTGCAAGTACAAATTATCGCCATAGGCCGCGAAGAAGATGCCGACACCTTAAAAGCCTTCCGCACCTCCTTTGGTATCGACTTTAACCTGATAGCCGACCCCGACAGAGCCATTTATAGTCAGTATGCCAATAAGGGGATCCCACGTTTGATTATGCTGGATAAACAGAACCGGGTTGTGAAAACACTGATTGGCGAACAGGCAGGTATTATTGAACAGGTACGTTGGCAATGAGTACGGATGTCGTAAGCATACTGACCATGGCTAAGGTGATACAAACGGCAGTCGCGCCTGTGTTTCTCATCACAGGTATTGCTGCCACATTGGGTGTGTTGTCGAATCGGCTGGCACGGATCACTGACAGAGCCAGGTTACTGGATCGCAAATTAAACAACAGCCAGGATGAAGAGCTGAAAGACCATCTCACCCGCGAAATGCGGGCATTGCTCAAACGCTCGCGCTACATTCACATTGCATTTAACATGAGCGTACTTTCTGCGCTGCTAGTATGTGCCGTCGTCATGGTGTTATTTATTTCCCACCTATATTCTTTGTCGCTGGGCGTCACCCTGTCGAGCTGCTTTATTGCCGCTATGCTGTTACTGATCTGCGCATTTTTAGCCTTACTCGCTGAAGTCTTTCTCGCCACCCGGAGTATGCGCCGGGGTATGATCTTTAAAGATATCGGTGAATAGCACGCAAAAGACCCCTTAAATCATCCCGGCTATACACCTTAGACCCCTTCGTCGGGCTGTAAAAGCAGCCCGACATCACCACCTTATACCAATTTCACTTAATACCTGGTCTATTTGAAGGAGCAAATAGGACGCTAACAGCATTAAAATTTCTCATTTAGAACCTTATACCTTAGACATAGGTTCACAAATTTTTGCCTCGCCTACATGGATGTAGGTGCCTCAGCAGTAGCAGGACGCGGGAGCGGTGTTATCGACCCTATTTTCTCGCCTCAAAATTGATCACTTAATTAAGCAAATTGGAATTACGTTTTGTCCGTGCTCTGCGCATCAGCTGCAAGGCATGATCCCCACGCGCCCCAATCAACCAACACCATAAAACGCCCATAAAAAAACCGCCCCGGGTTACCCCGGGGCGGCTTCTTCAACTAATGATGTATTAGTTGCTTACTTGCGCTTGCGGCGACGTAGTGCTGCAAACGGTGCTGCTAGTAACGTCAACCAAGCCAGTGAACCTGAGTCGTCGTCATCATTGTCATCACCACCTGTCAGGTCGTTCACACGAACTTCAACCATCACAGGGTCAGACGATTTACCCATCTCATCCACAGCCACAACGTTGAACTTGATTACACGCTCGTACTCAAAGTCAATGTCGCCAGCTACAGTGATGATACCGTCTTCGTCAATAGACACCAGGTTAGTACCTGTCACTGCGAACTGAGTCACATCACCATCAACATCAGAGAATGCTAGTCGGCCAATCTCAGTGCCGATTGCCGCATTTTCATTTACGGTGAAACGTTGGTTCATTTCAACCATTGGCGTACCTTCATACTCGTCTTCAAGTACATAGAACACCACTTCTACTGGCTCAGACATGTTACCCGCTTCATCGTGCGCAGTAACCTTAACAGTGATCATGTCGCTTGCATCGTAGTCGATAGGACCAACAACCGTGATGTAACCTTCTTCATCGATTGCAAAAGAATCGCTGCCTTCAATGCTGAAAGACACAAGGTCATCGTCCTGGTCCATTACCATCAGCATGCCAACTTCAGTACCTTCTTCAGCATTTTCCATCACTTCAAAGCTCTGGTCTGCTGCAATAACTGGCGTCTGCTCTTCGACAGTATCTGCTTCGTTGGTGATCATCACTGTGATGTAACCTTGCTCAGATACGTTACCTTGTACGTCAATCGCTACAACAACCAGCTCAACCTGATGTACGCCAGCATCGTAATCTAACAGGTCACCGTTGGTTACAACAATGTCACCTTCTTTAGTTACTGTGATACCTTCGTTTGACTGGAAGCGAACATAGAACTCAGAAACATCGACTGTGCCTTCTTGCTCTTCAAGCTCTACCTGACCTAATACCGTACCTGTTTCTGTATGCTCAGGCGTCTCATGCATCGCGCTGATAATCATAGGAGGTGTTGCCGCATCAGGACCAGCCAGTACTTCTTCAGTTACGGCTGCCAGAATTTCAGTTCCGCTTGCGTCTGCAATTGCAAATGGAGCTTCTGTATTCACATAAGCTTTCTCACCTGGTGCCAGCTCTCTCACAGCGTTGCCATCTGCATCCACGAGCGTTGCAGCTGAAGTACCGAAGATTGTATTACCAGTCAATGAATCAGTTACCGTGCTGATGCCAAGCTGGTAGTTATCCCAACCAACCTGCGCTTCGATGCTGATTTCGTTGCCTAATTCATCGGCAGTCAGACCAATAATGTCGGTACAACCAGAGAATGTCACTGTGCTAGAACCTGTTTCATGGAACATACCCGTCAGGAATCTCCATGCTGGTGCACCATCAACAATTGGGCCTGATACGGTACGACCACGGCCAGGTACTGCAGCGCTGCGGCCTACATCATTGTAAATCGCCAGTGCATAGTCAAAAGTGCCGTCATTATTGGTATCAAAGTTCATGTGATAACCAGCCTGACGCAGATGCGTTACATCATCACGTAATTTCATTGATGCTGTAAAGAATAGGCCTGTATCTGCACACCCTTCTGATGCAAACACATTGAACGTTGTACCCAGGATATTAAAGGCTTTTTCTTCTTCACTCGCTTCTTCACCAACTGCAACCAGTTGATCTGACAGCGGGTTAACTGTTCTGAAACCGTTGTTCATGGCAACAAGCATCGGCTCGCCGTTAACCATTTCATGGTGTAGATCAAGGCCAACATGCGCTTTAGGCAACATGTGGTAAACCATGTGCAGGTCGTGGTCACCTTCTGTTTCAACGTCATTGAATACCAGTGCTCCGTCCATTTCTGACAGGGTCAAAGCAGCAGTACGAGGACCAAGTTCATCAGCTGATAGCGGGTTAGTCATACCCCACTCAGGTAGCTTAGCAGGATCAACTGTCACAGATACGTCAAACGCAATCGTCTGGCCCGCTGGTACTGTAACTTCTTCTGGGTACTCCCAGCTTAGTGCACCAGCATCTTCATCATTTTCATAACGCGCTTCGATGCGAAGTTCATAAGTCTTAGGTGCATCAGAGAAGTTCTTCAGCTCAACCGTTTTAGTGTAGGTTGTCTCTTCTTCAAGTTGGTCATAGCCAAACGACAATGCACCTTGATTTGTTTCATATTCAGAAACCCAGTTCCATGCAGCAACCGGCGATGCCATCGCTTTTTCAACATCAATCAGACCCGCACCGATACGGCTGATTGGCGCCAGTGGTGACTCAGGATCAACATTCAGTGAATCAACATGGATATCCAGGTTGGCTGTGTTCATCAGCATGGCTTTGATTTCAAAAGCATCCAGCTCAGGACGACCTTCTTTCATCAGTGCCACGGCACCCGCCACAATTGGGCTCGCCATAGATGTACCAGACATTCTGTGCAGCTGGTCACCAGTAGACGGCGCTGCCGCTAAAATGCTTGAACCAGGTGCCGCAATTTCAGGCTTCAACAAACCGTCCATTGAAGGACCACGTGAAGAGAAGTCAGATACGCCGCCGGTCGTTGCTTTCAGCACACCGCTTACGCTATAAGTTGCCGCGCCATCACGTAGTTGGTTCTTAAGGGCATCACCTGCCTCAAAGTTGATACCTACTGATGGAATGGTCACTGAAGCATCGCTACCACCCATAGGAGCAGGAGAGCCATCATTGTTATTGTTCGCAATCAGTACCAGTACCGCACCTTTTTCCTGTGCGTTAAGTACTTTCTCTGTGAAGGCACAAGCACCACGGTCAATAAGCACGGCTTTACCAGCAAAGTCCATGTCAGCAAAAGGATTTACAGGTTCTGCGTCTGGCTCATCCTCACCAGGGTAAATTGTACAACCGTTTTGGTTTTCGCTTGGATAAACCAGTTCAGCGTCGTCTTGTGTAAAATTAAACGCTTCTTGCGGACCAAAGCTGGCAGGCTGGATCACAGTTTCTGCACCAGCCATGGTGCCTTCACCAAACAAGCTTTCATGTGTAGGGTGAGTCAAAGACGCCACAGATATTGCGTTAGGAGTTGTACTTGGACCACCAACACGGAACGGAATGTCGTCGTCGTTACCGGCCGCGATGATCATGTTAGTACCCAGCTCTACCGCACGCTGGATCAGGTATTGCGTACCGTCGCCTGTGTAGGTATTACCAAACTCGCCACCCAGTGACATGTTCATCAGGTCAACACGGTCACTGATGTCGCCGTCACCATTTGGATCCATTGCCGCTTCAAGTGCACTGATCTGTGCAGCCCAGGTACAACCGCCGCCACATACAGAATACACATACAATTCAACGTCAGGTGCAATACCCGTTACGTCGTGTGAAACGTGTGTACCGTGATCAGTCAGCTCATCTTCGTCACTCGCGTCTGCACGGTATCTTGGATCATCTTCAATCGGGTCAGCGTCATCACGTACAAAGTCGTAACCGCCTTTTACCTGACCTTGTGGCCAAGCAACTGTAGTCGGATCAGCTGCTTCGGCTTCATACGCCTCTACAGTACCAGCCGCTTCGTTAAATACTTTGTGCGTGTAATCGATACCAGTATCTAATACAGCAACCTTAACCCCTTCACCAGTTACGCCCAGATTTTGTTTTACTGAGTCAGCACCGATGTAGCCCGAGCTTTCTTCAACAAACAGTCGAGAATCTCTCAGTGGTAGAATGCGCTCAACCGCTGCATTGTTACGTAGTTTGTCTAGTGTGCTGTCTGATGCTTCAACAATCAGAGTAGAAGCCAATACTTTCGTTGAACCAAGTACCTTTGCACCTGAATCAAGCTGTTGAATTTGCTGTCTTAGGTTAGACTGAGCAGCCTGTACGCTGGCAAATGTGTGCTTTGCTGCCGCTTCGCTGTATACACCTTTTGCGACCAGGTCTACCGCTGTGTTTTGTTTCATCACAACCAGGTAGGCGTTGGTGCGCGCTTCAGCGGTGTTGCCTTGCTCGAAAGCAACCTGGCTGGCTTTAAGTGATGTGCTTGGTTGAACTTGTGCGGTCGCAGCCGTTGCAGATGCTGCCATCAATGCACCTGAGACAGCAGATGCTACCGCGGTGGCTTTAAATGAATACTTGGCCATAGTTTCCCCTAGGACTTGTTGTGTAAAAGATGTTTCTTTTAGTTTTAGAGAGTAGATTCGCCCATCAATATAGTGTGACTCGGCTGTTAATTACAATATTAAACAAACAAAGAAGTTACAAACTTTTCATTCAAATCACAACTCTCTTTGCAACCTACTGTTTATTAAGAATTTTAAAACTGTAAACGAACGTAAACCAACCCGCAATAATGTTGTCATATTGAGGCTGTTGTAAAGCAAGATGAACAAAATACACACAAATTGAGTATCAAATGTAGTTCATAATTCCGAACTCGTCTAAGAGACTTGCAATATCTTTTGTAAAGACATAGAAAAGGGGCAGTTTTTTTTAATTAAGGGGTCGAAATGAGAATTACACTATTATTAACAAGTTTATTAACCGGACTGTCTTTGAACGTACAGGCAAGTTCATTATTCGAAAAACCAGAAGACGCTATTGAATACCGTAAAGCAGCATTTCAACTGATCCGTTATCAGATTGGTGATATGGGCGACATGCTGAAAGGCAAAGTCCCGTTTGATGCAGAGCGGTTTAAGCAACGTGCTAACAATGCAGCACATTTATCAGCAATGCCATGGGAAGCCTTCCCGGCAGGTTCAGACAAAGGGGCAACCGACGCATTACCTGCAATCTGGTCTGACCGAGCAACGTTTGATAAAAAGGCACAAGCTTTTGCAGATTACGCACAAAAGCTGGCTGTTGCAGCAGAGTCAGGCGACAAAAAAGTGATCGGCGCAGCATTCAAGAACTGGGCAAAAGGCTGTAAAGATTGCCACAATTCATTTAAAGACTAAGCAATAAATAGCAATAAGGCAGCCTCCGCTGCCTTATTATGTGGCCTGCATCGCGGCACGCATGTTCTGTGCACCCAGGCTCTCATCCACAAGCCACGTCGGCTTAGTCATCAAAAAAGTCTAAATCGTCCTCACCAAGATTACGCTTCAGACGCTTTTGCTCCAGATAATCATCCAGGCGACGTTTCACCTGCTTCTTTTGCTGTGCCTGTAGTTCTTTATCCAACGACCCGAAGTCGTCTTCATAATCATCATCTAACGGATCATAGGAAAATGTTTTACCCACGATGAGCTCCAAACTTAATTATGCTAAATGGTCCAGCAGTTCACACTATGATGACGCTGCATAAGTTAGTATTTAGCGCTAAAAGCTGGCGCTGAAAAGCAAGTCTTTTTTATCTATACGATAAAAATTTTTTATTGCTAATTCCTCCATCAAAGACTCTGGCTAAAATCACCACTTTTTGGTCATATTACTAACAAAGTGAAATCGCACCTCAGAGACTAAAATAACAAAAACCCAAATTTTTCAATAACATAATAAAGTGGCACTGTTCTTGTTATTCCATACTGGTCATCAACACATCAAGGAACACATTATGAAAACCATGCTGCTTGCTTCAACTCTGGTTTTGTCCACCCAGGTCGCTGCCCATTCAGACAGCCACTTTTCTGTCAGTACAGATGAATGTGCCGTCGATTTTAAAAACGACGTGCACATTACACCTGATCAGGTGTACATCAAAAACGGCTCTGGCCAGCCGTTGATGATAGATGCTCAGGGCTTTCTTTATATTGCAGATCAACCGGTGCAGCTGAGTCAGGATGAGCGCATGGCGATGCAAACGTATGCGGATACGCTGCGAGGCGAGCTGCCCAAAGTCGCCAGTATTGCATTACAAGGCGTGGAACTGGCCGGCGTCGCCATTGAAGAAGTCGCCAGCGCCTTTAACCTGCACAATTTCGAGTCACTATCAGGCCTGATGGATGAGCTGCATACCGAAATTGAGGGGGCGTTTTATCAGCAAGGTACTTTTGTGATGGGTGAGCAAACCTTTAATGACTTTGGTGAACACTTTGAGCATCAGTTTGAAGAGAAAATTGAGCAAGCCATTGAAGGTGCCATGATGGAGTCCATAGGCAGCCTGCTGGTTGCTATTGGCTCTGAAATGGTCAGCTCAGGTGGCGATATGGCGCGATTCGAGCAACGCATGGAAAACCTCGGCGCCGAAATTGAACAAAAAGTTGCACAACAGGCAGACATGCTGGAGCAGCAGGCCGATGCGCTGTGTGGCAACTTCAAAACCATTGCAGAGCAGGAATCACAGCTCAGTGCAATGATCCCTCAGATGGAAGGGTATCAGTTATTCGCTTATCGCTAAGCCCCGGTTATCCCTGTGCAGTCAGCCACACTTGTCTAAGCTAACTGCTTATCACAGGTGTGGCTGCTTTTTTGCCAGGACCACCAACTCGCCCAGGGTGCGCACATAGCCTTCCATCTTGTCGCACCAGGGCAGACCATAGCTGATCCGCACACAACTGCGGTACCGCTCATAAGCACTGAATATCGCGCCAGGTGCAACACTGATCCCCGCCTGCAGGGCCAGCTGAAAGAACAGCCCACCGTCATATTCTTCCCCCAGGTCCAGCCATAAAACACAGCCACCTTTGGGGTCACTAACACGCACATGGTCAGGAAAGTACTTCTGAACCGCCAGACGCATCTTTTGTTTATTATCAAACAAGCGCTTACGCAGTTGTCGCAAATGACGCTGAAACTCACCACTGGCCATAAAATCCGCCAGCGCCCATTGATTCATCATAGGTGCAGAGCAACTCAGTGCCCGCTTAAAACGCTTTGCCCGGGCACTGTGCGGCCCTGCCAGCATCCAGCCAACGCGATAGCCTGGCGCCACGGTCTTGGAAAACGACGAGCAGGTCAATACCTCACCCGGCTGTGCAAAGCACTGCGCAGGCCTGACTCTTTGCTCACCAAAATACAGGTCTCCATATACATCGTCTTCGATCAGCACCACATCGTGCGCACGGAGCAGCTGCAACAACTGCTGCATACGAGATTCAGGCATCTGACTGCCCAGTGGATTATTGATACTGGTTGAGAACAGACAGGCCTTGATCGGATGCCGCGCCAGAGCGGCACTGAGATCATCGAGCCAAATGCCATCATCCGGACAAACGGGAATTTCGATCGCTTTCAGACCGAGATTTTCGACCAACTCAACAATCCCAAAGTAACAGGGTGACTCAATAGCCACGATGTCTCCGGGCTGAGTGACACACTGTAGCGCAATGGCTATCGCTTCCTGGGCACCATTGGTGATGATCAGCTCATCACTATTTACCGTGAGTCCCAGTGCCAGATAATATTGCACCACCTGCGCTTTAAGCATCTGCAGGCCATCAATGGCCCCATAGTCCAGCATACGCGTCTGAGCCTGTCGCATTGCCTGGCGCATACTTCTGGCCAGCGCCTGTTGCGGACTTGACGCTGCAACCGGGTTTGCCAGCCCCAGCGGAGCAACATTTGACAGATGGATCCCCTCGTACACGTGCTCAATTAACTGCTGCTTGTTTACCATCACAGGTTTGGCCGGTAATTTGCTGCGCTGCGGTGTCGCCGCCTGTTGACCATCTTGCAAAAAATAACCCGACTTCTCACGCGCCACAATCTGACCCGACATTTCAAGGTGCTGGTAAGCCTGCTGAACGGTGGGAATACTGACCCGCAAGCGGCTTGCCATGGCCCTTAGCGACGGTAATTTATCGCCCGGGTTGAGCAGCTCCTGCTCGACCATGTCACGTATTACGGTAATCACTTGCTGATATAAGTAATCAGGCTTCAAAGTTGAATGACTCATCTGTATAGGTGTAAAAACACATTTTTTGTATCTGGCATGTACAGAATATATCGCTAAACTGGCCACGCTGACTAGTCCTTCTTGTGAGTTAAAAGAATGAATAACGTTTTTCTGTATACGATTACCGTCCTGATCTGGGGCTCCACCTGGCTGGCGATCGAGTTCCAGCTGGGCACGGTAGACGAAGTGGTCTCTTTGTTTTACCGCTTCGCAATCTCTGCCGCCTGTATGTGGTGTTATGTGTTGATCAAACGCCCGCCGATGCGATACTCACTCACAGATCATGGCTTCTTTATGCTGCTGGCACTGGGTAACTTTGGCTTAAATTACCTTTTCCTGTACTGGGCGCAAGGCAGCCTGACCTCCGCGATGGCCTCCATTGCCTTTTCACTGCTGCTGGTCGCCAATATCATCAATACCCGATTGTTTTTTGCCAAGCCTATTGCGGGTCGCATCTACCTTGGTGCAGCACTGGGACTCGGTGGCATCGTCAGCTTATTTTGGCAGGACTTGATCAATGCCGATCTCAACAGCGACGCTTTCATCGGGTTACTGCTGGCACTGGCTGGTATGTTTATCGCCTCGCTCGGCAACATGGTCAGTGTGCGTAATTCCAATCGCCAGATCGGGGTGTTGCAGGGAAATGCCTGGGGTATGCTGTATAGCGCGCTATTTTTAGGCGGCTATGTGGCGTTCAGCCCATTACAGTTTAGTATTGAGGCCGATGCGCAATATTGGGGGTCATTATTGTACTTGTCGGTGTTTGGCACGGTGATCGCGTTTGCCTGTTACTTCCACTTGCTAAAAAACATTGGCCCGGAAAAAGCCAGCTACCTGATTGTGCTGTTTCCACTGGTCGCAGTGACACTCAGCACCTGGTTTGAAGGGTTTGTTTGGCAGCTCAACACCTTTATCGGCTTCTCTTTGGTGCTGATTGGTAACGCCATTGTGCTCACTCCGTACCAGCGTATTCGCGCCTGGCTCAGTCCGACGACGCCGTCCCGGGCAAATTCCTGAGTTGTATGGCCCCAGGCAGGCTGCGGATCGTCACTGGCGTTGTGGCTACCAGGTCGCCGTCTGCCTCCACGGCCAGCCCTGACGTCACAATATCCAGCTGGGTGCGCTTTTCCCGGTGCACCCAGGGTAAGCGCTGATGGCATCCCATCAGCATCGCCGCAAACACAATCAGCCGCTGCCACCAAGTTTTGGCAGAAAACCACACACACTCCAGTTGACCATCCTGCAACTGTGCTAAAGGCGCAGGTTGCAGCCCGGCAGCAAAAAAACGGCCATTAGCCAGAAGTAACATCATGCCCTGTGTTAAGCCCCTGCCCTGAGCCGTTTTGAGCTCAATAGTTGGCGCACAAAACAACTGCTTGAGACCGCCCCAGACATAGCTCAGTGCCCCGCCATGCTTTTGTCCTCGCAGGCTTTGCACAACATCTGCATTAAATCCTACTCCGGCAATATTCACAAAACAGCGCTCGCCTATTGCGCCCAGGTCTAATGCGATACAGTGTGATGAAAAGACCGTCGCGCGCCATTGCTTTTCTGTGTAACCAAACTGACGGCAAAAATCATTGCCCGTGCCCGCAGGCAGACATGCCAGCTGAGCCGATGATCCACACATCGCATTGACAACCAGGTTGATGGTCCCATCACCCCCGACCACCACAACCGCCGACTCAACCTGGAGCAGCAACCGGATCGCGTCATAATCCCGGCCATAAAATCCGGTTGTCTCATACCAGCTGAGGGTGATCTGGCGTTGCTCAGCCTGCGCGCGTAACCAACGTACATGGCGTTGCAATTTTCGCCCACTTCCCGGTTTATATACAACTAACAAACAACCCCCAAAACAACAAAATCAATTTATCTGAATAATTACCCAAAACAAATTCGGGAAAATTAAAATCAAAACGATAAATAACTAAAAATAAAACGAAAAAATCAACAATCACGTATTCATAAAAGTGAATAAAAAATAAAACCCACATCTAAATAGGATATAAAAACCTTATTTACATTAGTTTTTTTAATCCGTCACCAGCAATTTTTATCGTTTTATTTTTAGCCACAATGCACGCAAAATAACCATGTCGATACAGACAATCATTACATTAAAAGATCTTGAGGAGTCAGACATGCTTAATTCAGCTGCAGCGTGCAGCAACACGCAAACCACCCTAAACACAGTCGAAGCGCCAGTCATCAAGCGTCGCTTTAAACTAACGGCTTGGTTAAATAACATGGGTAAACAACTGATGTTAAGTCAGGTGGTTATGTATAAGTAAGTCTGCCTCGGGCATGAGCTCCCCCAACCGTTCATGCCCTCTTCCCCCTCATTACCTCTATTTCAATATCATAAAATACACCCAACCGGCCATAAATCGGTCAAAGTCGTAAAAAACTGCACTTATCCGTACAAAATTTAAGCAAACAATTCAAAAACTATTTACAGCGCTAAATTCGCTAAGTATTATCGTTGCCCATGGGTCGCATCTACCTTGGTGCAGCACTGGGACTCGGTGGCATCGTCAGCTTATTTTGGCAGGACTTGATCAATGCCGATCTCAACAGCGACGCTTTCATCGGGTTACTGCTGGCACTGGCTGGTATGTTTATCGCCTCGCTCGGCAACATGGTCAGTGTGCGTAATTCCAATCGCCAGATCGGGGTGTTGCAGGGAAATGCCTGGGGTATGCTGTATAGCGCGCTATTTTTAGGCGGCTATGTGGCGTTCAGCCCATTACAGTTTAGTATTGAGGCCGATGCGCAATATTGGGGGTCATTATTGTACTTGTCGGTGTTTGGCACGGTGATCGCGTTTGCCTGTTACTTCCACTTGCTAAAAAACATTGGCCCGGAAAAAGCCAGCTACCTGATTGTGCTGTTTCCACTGGTCGCAGTGACACTCAGCACCTGGTTTGAAGGGTTTGTTTGGCAGCTCAACACCTTTATCGGCTTCTCTTTGGTGCTGATTGGTAACGCCATTGTGCTCACTCCGTACCAGCGTATTCGCGCCTGGCTCAGTCCGACGACGCCGTCCCGGGCAAATTCCTGAGTTGTATGGCCCCAGGCAGGCTGCGGATCGTCACTGGCGTTGTGGCTACCAGGTCGCCGTCTGCCTCCACGGCCAGCCCTGACGTCACAATATCCAGCTGGGTGCGCTTTTCCCGGTGCACCCAGGGTAAGCGCTGATGGCATCCCATCAGCATCGCCGCAAACACAATCAGCCGCTGCCACCAAGTTTTGGCAGAAAACCACACACACTCCAGTTGACCATCCTGCAACTGTGCTAAAGGCGCAGGTTGCAGCCCGGCAGCAAAAAAACGGCCATTAGCCAGAAGTAACATCATGCCCTGTGTTAAGCCCCTGCCCTGAGCCGTTTTGAGCTCAATAGTTGGCGCACAAAACAACTGCTTGAGACCGCCCCAGACATAGCTCAGTGCCCCGCCATGCTTTTGTCCTCGCAGGCTTTGCACAACATCTGCATTAAATCCTACTCCGGCAATATTCACAAAACAGCGCTCGCCTATTGCGCCCAGGTCTAATGCGATACAGTGTGATGAAAAGACCGTCGCGCGCCATTGCTTTTCTGTGTAACCAAACTGACGGCAAAAATCATTGCCCGTGCCCGCAGGCAGACATGCCAGCTGAGCCGATGATCCACACATCGCATTGACAACCAGGTTGATGGTCCCATCACCCCCGACCACCACAACCGCCGACTCAACCTGGAGCAGCAACCGGATCGCGTCATAATCCCGGCCATAAAATCCGGTTGTCTCATACCAGCTGAGGGTGATCTGGCGTTGCTCAGCCTGCGCGCGTAACCAACGTACATGGCGTTGCAATTTTCGCCCACTTCCCGGTTTATATACAACTAACAAACAACCCCCAAAACAACAAAATCAATTTATCTGAATAATTACCCAAAACAAATTCGGGAAAATTAAAATCAAAACGATAAATAACTAAAAATAAAACGAAAAAATCAACAATCACGTATTCATAAAAGTGAATAAAAAATAAAACCCACATCTAAATAGGATATAAAAACCTTATTTACATTAGTTTTTTTAATCCGTCACCAGCAATTTTTATCGTTTTATTTTTAGCCACAATGCACGCAAAATAACCATGTCGATACAGACAATCATTACATTAAAAGATCTTGAGGAGTCAGACATGCTTAATTCAGCTGCAGCGTGCAGCAACACGCAAACCACCCTAAACACAGTCGAAGCGCCAGTCATCAAGCGTCGCTTTAAACTAACGGCTTGGTTAAATAACATGGGTAAACAACTGATGTTAAGTCAGGTGGTTATGTATAAGTAAGTCTGCCTCGGGCATGAGCTCCCCCAACCGTTCATGCCCTCTTCCCCCTCATTACCTCTATTTCAATATCATAAAATACACCCAACCGGCCATAAATCGGTCAAAGTCGTAAAAAACTGCACTTATCCGTACAAAATTTAAGCAAACAATTCAAAAACTATTTACAGCGCTAAATTCGCTAAGTATTATCGTTGCCCATGGAGAGATGGCTGAGTGGTTGAAAGCACCGGTCTTGAAAACCGGCATACGTTAATAGCGTATCTAGGGTTCAAATCCCTATCTCTCCGCCATTTTCAAGTTTTTGCGCGTGTTAAGCCCCTGCCCTGAGCCGTTTTGAGCTCAATAGTTGGCGCACAAAACAACTGCTTGAGACCGCCCCAGACATAGCTCAGTGCCCCGCCATGCTTTTGTCCTCGCAGGCTTTGCACAACATCTGCATTAAATCCTACTCCGGCAATATTCACAAAACAGCGCTCGCCTATTGCGCCCAGGTCTAATGCGATACAGTGTGATGAAAAGACCGTCGCGCGCCATTGCTTTTCTGTGTAACCAAACTGACGGCAAAAATCATTGCCCGTGCCCGCAGGCAGACATGCCAGCTGAGCCGATGATCCACACATCGCATTGACAACCAGGTTGATGGTCCCATCACCCCCGACCACCACAACCGCCGACTCAACCTGGAGCAGCAACCGGATCGCGTCATAATCCCGGCCATAAAATCCGGTTGTCTCATACCAGCTGAGGGTGATCTGGCGTTGCTCAGCCTGCGCGCGTAACCAACGTACATGGCGTTGCAATTTTCGCCCACTTCCCGGTTTATATACAACTAACAAACAACCCCCAAAACAACAAAATCAATTTATCTGAATAATTACCCAAAACAAATTCGGGAAAATTAAAATCAAAACGATAAATAACTAAAAATAAAACGAAAAAATCAACAATCACGTATTCATAAAAGTGAATAAAAAATAAAACCCACATCTAAATAGGATATAAAAACCTTATTTACATTAGTTTTTTTAATCCGTCACCAGCAATTTTTATCGTTTTATTTTTAGCCACAATGCACGCAAAATAACCATGTCGATACAGACAATCATTACATTAAAAGATCTTGAGGAGTCAGACATGCTTAATTCAGCTGCAGCGTGCAGCAACACGCAAACCACCCTAAACACAGTCGAAGCGCCAGTCATCAAGCGTCGCTTTAAACTAACGGCTTGGTTAAATAACATGGGTAAACAACTGATGTTAAGTCAGGTGGTTATGTATAAGTAAGTCTGCCTCGGGCATGAGCTCCCCCAACCGTTCATGCCCTCTTCCCCCTCATTACCTCTATTTCAATATCATAAAATACACCCAACCGGCCATAAATCGGTCAAAGTCGTAAAAAACTGCACTTATCCGTACAAAATTTAAGCAAACAATTCAAAAACTATTTACAGCGCTAAATTCGCTAAGTATTATCGTTGCCCATGGAGAGATGGCTGAGTGGTTGAAAGCACCGGTCTTGAAAACCGGCATACGTTAATAGCGTATCTAGGGTTCAAATCCCTATCTCTCCGCCATTTTCAAGTTTTTGCGCCGGAGAGGTGGCCGAGTGGCTGAAGGCGCTCCCCTGCTAAGGGAGTATAGGGTTTGTAGCCCTATCGAGGGTTCGAATCCCTCCTTCTCCGCCATTGCTTTTAAAAAAACCGTCCCATTGTGGACGGTTTTTTTATGCCCGAAAACGAATCCCTCACTCTTGTGAACATCGCTCGGGCACTATTGCACAAATATGCACTCGATAAGCGCCTGATTTAAGCAGCTGTCAGTGGTGCTGTTTTTCATTATCAGCTTCAGGGTCAAGACTCAATAAATAGTACACGTACCATACGCCTGCAATCCCGTATATGAACAAGCTTTCTAAACCGCCACCCAGCGCAGCAACGGCGATGCAATACGGCGTTTTTTTAAAAAGCCTTTTGTCATGTTCAGTAAATTCTTTCGATTCAATAACCTTTCGATAGGATAAGAAGTAATATATAGCAAAAAGAGGCACTCCTAAAAAGTAACCTCCTTTTGTACAAAGTACGATCGCAACACTCATTGGAAGCTTCAAAAGCAACAGTTTCTTATTCATTGGAACTACCTTCCACTTACATACTGGTCGCTGATAGTACAGCATCCATTAAACCACCACCGCCTGCTTTAGGGGTCAACCGCTTTCCAAAGACAAAAACTTTCAATGACAGTGCTCCTTTGTAGCGTGGTCCTCGACGACGATTCATCGCGTTAAACGCGCATTGTCCGGCTTATTTAAACACCTAGTCAAAACAACACATCATTTTTCAGTGCTTATCCTGGCCCAACCTGCTTGATTTGTGAAGTCACAACTTTATGAACCCATTGTGTTTTTTATAAGAACTGTAATAACCACCTACTGCGTACTAACCCGCCTGCTTCAGCATGCATGCCTGACTCCACACTCGTTGCACATTTCAATGATGGAATGTCTGCATTCACAACATGCTTGTTTCACTGGCCATCAATTGCGGTATACCCGATGCTTGAAAATTGGTCTGTACCAGTTCAAACACACTGGACAGCGCCTGGCCAGCCAAGCGGCAATTACACTCAGCATTAAGGAAACATATGACTATCCCCTCATCAGAGTCACAGTCGGTTTACCCTTTGGGTCAGCACATTATTGTCGACCTGTTTGATGCGTCTAACCTGATAGGTGAAGCGCACATAGAAAAGATGATGATTGAGTGTGCCAACGCTGCAAACGCCACCGTTCTGAAAACCCATTTACACCCATTTGAAACCAATGGCGGTGTGTCGGGGATGATCATTCTGGCCGAAAGCCATATTTCTATTCACACCTGGCCAGAGTACAACTTTGCTGCCATGGACATTTTTATGTGCGGTGAAGCGCAGCCTGAACTGTGCCTGCCGGTAATAGAGGCGTGTTTTCAGCCGGGCCGAATGGTCATTAATACCCTCACCCGGGGTGGATCAGTGAGTCGCAACGGAGCATTTCAGCCCCTGTTAGATAACCAGTTACACGCAACCCTAAAAACCGCATAACAACGGAGTATTCACGCACATGACTAAAATTAATTGGCATTACGAGCAAATGACAAGTGGCGTTCACATTGCACTTCGTTCAGAAAAAGATTTGGTCGACGTAGAAACCGAGTTCCAGGATGTCAGCATCTTCGAAACCCGCCATCTGGGTAAAGTAATGCGCATAGACGATGGTATTCAGGTCACCACCAAGGGTGAGCACATTTATCATGAAATGATGGCGCATGTCCCAATCCTGTTTCACGGCAAAATTAAAAACGTGCTGATTGTGGGTGGCGGAGACGGCGGCAGTGCCCGTGAAGTCCTAAAGCATAAGAGCGTCGAAAACGTCGTGATGGTGGATATTGATGAGCAAATCATTCAATTAAGCCGCGAGTTTTTACCCGAGATCAACAACGGCGCATTTGATGACCCCAGGTTTGTCTTGCGCATAGGAGATGGCGCAGAAATCATCTCTCAGTACAGTGATTGCTTTGATCTCATCATCCTGGATGCAGCAGATCCAGATGGCGGCGCATCAGAAACCCTGTTTACCCAGTCTTTCTTTGGCAATTGCTTAACTGCATTGAAACAAAACGGGATTTTGGTCGCACAAGGCGGTACACCGTATTTTGAACCTTACATGATGCAATCTATGGTGTCGCGTTTAACCCAGGCATTTAACAACCCTGCGGGCATTTATATGGGTGGCTGTTACGACTACTTTGGCGGCTCTCATGCTTTTATCTGGGCAACACGCAGTGGCACTATAAACACACTGTCGCTTGATGAACTGGAATCACGCTTTACTCAGGCCGACATTCACACTAAGTACTATTCACCTGAGGCCCACTTTGGTGCCTTCTTCCTGTCAAAAGACATGCGGGAGTACGTCAATCAGGCCGTGAAGTGCGAAAACGTGGATGAGCTGTCGATGCCAGAAGCCGGAGACTGGGATGACTACACCCCGGCAACCTCCAATCAGAGTGACGATGACGAATAAGCCTTTCTCCTGCATGACATAAAGGTAAATTACCATCACACTCAGAGCCACTGTCACGACACCCTGTCCTCGTGCCAGTGGCTTATTTGTGCCAGGTTCCGGCAACACAGCCAGAGCAAAACCCGATCCGCCCAGGTACCACACAACACAATGAAATCACTATTTAAGCTATTTGAGAAATTAGGCCACAAAGACACCTTTGACAGCCAGTTAACACCAGCAGAGCACAACCTGCCGTTTATTCGCCAGTGCACCAAAGAGTTCTCTGGCTGGATAGCCATCGCCTTTATTATTTCTTTGCTGGGTGGCCTGTTACAGATTGTGACGTTCGACTTTTTAGGCGACTTAGTCGACTGGCTGGATAGCGCAAGCGGTAGCGTACAGCTCAATGACAAAGGGCACACGCTGGCCCTCGTCGCAGTGGCCATCGCCGTGGTGATCCCCACCATCACCCTGATTAAAAACCTGGTGTTTCATCAGTTGCTCGGACCAAACCTGCAAAAAAATACCATCATAAAATTGTATCGTACCCTGATTGCCTCTCCTGCCAGTTACCACGAAGAAGATGATCCTGGCGCAACCGCCATTGTCATAGTGGATACCTCTGAGGCTATCATCGATGTGGTATTGCAGTTTTGTGGGTTTGCCGGATTTTTACTGGCGTTTCTGGGGGCATTGCTATTTTATGTGGGCAACATTGACGGCTGGCTGGCACTGCCATTCCTGATCTGGACCGGCCTGTTTTTAGCGATGTTGCTGGGGCAATGGATCCCCAAAGCCAAAACCACCAACCGACTCGAAGCAGAAAGTTGCGCACAGATCACCGGGAAGTTCACCGAGCGTTTTGCGCGTATCCGCACCGTAAAAATGCTTTCTAACGCCGATTATGAACAACAGTTCGCCGAGAAATGGGCCACCCGACACCGCAGAGTGGTGGCGAAGGAATTCCGTGTGTTCTCTAACTTTGCCTCTGTGGTTGGCCTGCTCAATGGTCTGTTAGTGGTCGGTACGGGCGCATTGTGTTTGCAGCTGTGGATGCAGGGCAGCATTTCAATTGGTGAGTTTTCCATGGTGCTTGCCCTGGTTTACCGGGTGATATCGTTGTCAGAATGGTGTCAGGACGAGTTTGATGCCTTCTTTGTCTCCTGGGGTCAGGTTACGGTGGGCAGAGAGGTCGTCAACGAATTTTTGGAAGATGTAGAACCCATAGAAGACGAAGGCAACTTTAATGTCCCGAACGGCAAAATCACCTTTAAACAGGTGGAGTTTGGCTATGAGAACAAAGCGCCGCTGTTCACCGACCTGTCTTTAAAAATCAAAGCCGGTGAAAAAGTCGGGATCATCGGCCCTTCCGGTGCGGGTAAATCGTCGCTGCTGAATATGCTTGCCGGCATTGACGAAATTGAAGCGGGCGCGATTTATATTGATGGTAAAAACATCGAAGACTACCCAACAGACAAAGTATGCGGTGAGATTAGCTTTTTGAACCAGGATATCGGCCTGTTTAACCAAAGCATTTATGAAAATGTGGCGTTCGGTTTGAATAACGTCAGCCGGGAGGCTGTGAAACAAGCCCTGGCACAGGCCAATGCCCTGACGTTTGTAGAAAACTACACTGACGCCCGGGGTCGCACAGGCTTATCGGCCTTTATTGGAGAAAATGGCGGGCAACTGTCGGGTGGCCAGCGGCAGCGCCTGGCATTGGCCAGAGCAATACTCAGAGATAAAAAAATCCTCTTACTGGACGAAGCAACCAGCGCCCTGGACCCGGTGCTTAAAGCTGAGTTTATCGCGTCTCTCAAAACACTGATGAAGGGCAAAACCGTGATATCGGTTGCGCACTCTTATAACGTGCTCGCTATGATGGATCGCATTATTGAAATTAAAGACGGTAAAGTCACACAAGATGGCAGGCCAGAAGAGGTGCTTGAGCCTATGGTCTGACAAGGTTGAAACAACCTTTATACACAGCCTGCGCCCTGATGCACTGCACGGGGCGATAGGCACAGAGCTCCCCACCTCCACCCACCATTGTTCTATTGGCTCTTCTTCTTTGGTTAAAAACTTGTAAACTTTATGTTTATATTGATATAGTGATATTGCGGCTAACGCGTTAAATAAATCCTGTTCGTCGCACACTGTAAGGTAAGTGCCGCTGATGCAGGACTTGCCTGAATTCAGACATTTAATGGTACTGAACATATCCAATACACATATTTACCAAGCGCTGAGGCTCTGTGTCAGGAGTAAGCACATATAAGCAGCTGCCACTTGAATACCGGGGCAACAACCACTGAATACGGGCCTGCATTAAGCGCGAGTTTCTCAGTACTAAATCGGATTTTGAGCTTACCGTTTTGCGTCAGCAAGATAAGGAGAATGTATGATTAAAGAATCATCTCGCAGAGACTTTATTAAGAAAATAGGGGTAGGTAGCCTGGTTGTTGGGTTTAACTTGCAAAGTCAAAGCTGGGCAAATGAAACAGATTTACTCACTTTACCCCCAGAGGTGTTAGCCGATAACTTTCCGGTGTTCGAAGGTGAACTGATCACAGATGAAACCAGCCTAAACGAAGCCGCCGACGATTTTGGCCACATTCATCGCTATGTGTCCCGGGCGATTTTAAAACCAGCCAGCTATCAGGACATCATCGAGATGGTCCAGTTTGCCAACCAGCACGATATAAAAGTGGCGGTAAAAGGGCAAGGCTATTCTACCAATGGGGAAACGCAAACCCAGGGTGGCGTTGTCATTGACATGGTGACATTATCGGATGTCTACGACGTTAACAATCAACAAATTACTGCCCAGGCTGGCGCTCGCTGGATTGATTTACTCAGCAAAACCGTACCGCTCAACTTGGGGTTACCGATTGTCACAGACTTTGTTGATTTGAGTGTTGGCGGAACCCTGGCGGTGGGCGGTCTGGGTGCGCAGTCTTTCAAACATGGCTGCATGGCCGATAATATCTGCCACCTCAAAGTCATTACCGGTGACGGGCGTTTAATCACCTGCTCGCCATACCAAAACAGCATGCTATTCCATTCAATGAAAGGCGGGCTAGGTCAGCTCGGTATCATTGTAGAGGCCGGCTTTGAACTGGAGCCAGCCCCCAGCCAGGTCAGAGCCTACCAACTGGTTTATGATGACTTAGCGCATTACTTAAATGACAATCAACGCCTGCTGGACGAAGGGGTTTTTGATGGCGTTCAGGGTGGCGCAGAGCCCGATCCAGCCGGTGGCTGGCGCTATGTCATGCAACTGGCTAAGTACTTTGAGCCGGATACCCCTCCCGTTGATGCCGAGCTGCTCGACGGCTTGAATTTTGTGTATGGAGAAGAAGTCATTCAGGATCTGCCTTATTTTACGTTCCTGAACCGTCTGGCACCTGTGGTGGAACAGCTTAAAGCGGCCGGACTTTGGACATTGCCCCATCCCTGGTGCCCGCTGCTAATACCTGCATCAAAAGCCCAGGCATTTATTGAAGATACCCTGGCCAATACACCCCCCAATGATGTCGCAGGCCCGGTATTGATGTCGATGCAGCAAAGAGATGCGTTTGGCAGCTTGTTTTTCAGCGTGCCTGAAGAAGACAAGTTCGTTTACTTCTCCTTGATGCGTACCGCCATTCCACCCACACCCGAGCGGGTTGAACAACTCACCCAGGCTAACAGAAGCATTTACGAAGGCGCACGGGCGCTAGGCGGCTTCCAGTATCCGGTGGGTGCTATCCCCATGAGCTCAAGAGACTGGAAAAAGCATTACCACAGAAAGTGGTTTTTACTGAAAATACTGAAAAACTGGTTCGACCCGAATAACCTGTTAGGCCCGATGAGAGGGATTTTTAAGCGGTAGGTTATGTTAGAACTAGCTGGGCGTTGTCTGACGCCCGGTTGTTTTTCCTGATGCTCATCTTTAAGGTTGTTGCAGCTGCCTTGGAGCTGGATGTTTGATACAAACTACTATTTAAACACAAGGGCTGCTATGCCTTGAACCTAACAGAATTAGGCTCAGTGCGCTTCAATTCAAAGTATTCCGAGTTACTAGTTATAACAATGAATATGAAAAATGCAGCGATGAGTGAAACAATACCTTTTAACAGGAAGCCTCCTGTTAGCTCTTTCTTCCCCCAAAACCCGGTGAAAAAAGTCAACATACATTTTGCACCATACAAAAAAATTCCAACTGCAACAATTAAGAGAACAACTCCCAGAGGGTTCCCCATATTACCTCCTAGTAAACCGTTTATTTTCACAAACGTCCGTAAATTCACAGGCCAATTGTGGGCAGTTTCAAGATCAGCCTTGGTGACTGTCCTCGTTACTATGTATATAACTTTCTAGAAGCGCTAGATCTCTCTTTATAAACCCTTTTAGTCCATACTGTTTTTTCAATTCATCTCTTTGTACTTCAATATCATCCAGCGTAACTCTTTCCCCATTAGACAACTTAAACATAAACCCAAAGTACACGCCTTGGTTCTTAGTAAGTGCTTCAAAAAAGTTCTCTTCAGGAATTAGAGGTTCCGGATAATTAAAGCTATTTAGTGAAGCAGCATACTGTTCAACTAACTCATCTTTTTTTTCTATAAAGCTTTCTATGAAAGCTCTAAAGAACTTTTCATCAAAGACTTGTTCAATAGGCAGCACCCTGCCATCTCGCAAAACCCGATAATTCAATGGGTGCTGTATTGTTAAACAGTAGTCTTCCGCCATATCAAAATCACTAACTTTCCGCCATACCTTTGCTAGGTAACGATCATAAATACCGTACTGAATTTGAGGTACATCCACAACTTTATGATTAGATATAATTATCCCTATCGAGTGTCGTTCATCGACACCATAAAAATATATAAGAGAACTATCAACCGACGGGCCTTTTTTAAACCCATAACTTTCAACAATTTTTTTCAGTTCTGTCTTTTTCATAACATCAATCTTGATCTTGGAAGCAGAAAAGCTTTCAGGAGACCCCCACACGTAAATTCTTAAATCAATTATGGGACAGGCCTCAAATGCACCCTCTGCTGGTCAGCAGTGCATGCCCGTGCTTATTGACATTGCAAACCATGCTAGCGCGATTGCTCAGAAAAAAGGCGCTCAACGAGCGCCAGTTTGGAGTTCGTGCCTTAGCAACTACCGCCTATTTTATCTATAGGTTACACCCTCGCTACAACTAAATTTCGATAGAAAATTAAGAAGCTCGGTCATTTTATTTTGAACACCAGTAACAGATTTTAAGTCTTCAACTATCGCTTCTTTTTTATCAATACCTATGTCTTGCAGCAACAACACATAATTCCATTTATATGCTTCCGGCGAGCTCATTTTTATTTCTTTTCTTACCACTTTTTGAATAGCTTCAATATCACACTGGTACGCAGACTCATACAATAGCTTTTCTTTCTCTTCCTTTGTGTAATTATCAAACATACCTTTCCTGTCACTATAAACAACTCTTTTAGCTGAAGAGAAACCTTCTTCCACTGCTTGATAAACAAACTTAATATATTTCTCTTTTGCAATCGTGCCATCAAAAACCAAACTTTTATAGGTTTCAAGGCATTCATTCACTGTATCTGAATTAAGAAGATCAACACTGTATTCTTCACATAACTTATAGGATAGTAGCGGCTTTGATTTGATACACAAAGCAAGACCATCTGCTTTCCCGCACCCTAAACTATAAAAACTGCCACTAAAATAAATTGTGAGTAAAACTATAAATTTTTTAATTTAATCCCCCTTATTAATTGAGAAACTCTCCCGCTAAATGATTTTCAGGAGACACCCACCCGTAAATTCACAAGGCGACTGTGTAGTGGTCAACTAACGCCGATTTAGGCGTGTCCACCTCATCCCCCACCCAAAAGCCCAGACTGAATGTCTAAGATTTTTGGTCGGTGTCCATGTAGCTTTTGCACTAACCTTACTAAATACCATCAACAGTTTCATATTCTCCAGCTTCTCTCAAGGTAAACTTAAGATCTTCTTTGCCAACTATTTCTGAGTCAATTAAGACATCAAAAGAAATAAAATTACCGCCACTAAAATCAAAGCATATTGGTACTACAATTTCAAAAGCTGTCTCACTGCGAACAATGTAACTAAGGTTGCATTGAGGAATATCATCTTTTTTATTTCTTCTAAACCTTTTTGGAACAATTTTAGGCGCTATTTGCTCTAGCCTCCCTTTAGAATACACAATGATGTTTGGCATTAATCCGCTACTGCCAATCGTAAAGAAAATACTGTAGTTTTCCCTTTCAAGCTTATAAGACAGAACGATTTCTTTCTCAAGCTTCACCTTTGGGTTATTGATAATCCCGCTCGCTACCTCAACAACTTTTTCATTCCCTTCCAAAGAAATATAACGAAAAGTATCTGTATACCGCTGGCATGAGACGGTCAAAGTTAAAAATATAACTACTATGATATATTTCAATCTATCTATTCCTTCTTTCCAAAACATTTACTATGCAAAGGCTTGCCAACACCTTAATAGAAGCCTAAGTCGATGAGGGCGTGCCCCCCTCACTGAGCGCCGATTTTGAATGGATGCCACATGAGATTTTCCTTAATGACGTGGCGATACTCCTTTTGGATCAACCACTATCTCATCAGAACAATTATGGTAGCCGTTACAAGTCTTAAATACTCCCGTAATGTCATAAAGCTGGCTCGGCTTTTCCCGATTTAAATAGACATCAGCTTGTTCTACATTTAACTTAACAGAACTATATATAACTTCCCCTTTACTATAGAGAGAAAGCCAATAGAATCCCCTTGTGTACATCAAATACCCTGTAACCCTTATTTTTTTCCCATCATAATTATCACCAACACTTAACAATTTTGGTAATGAAACTTGAGATATCTTTTCAGATGCCAACACTAAGTCTGAGAAAAAAAATAAAAACAATGCAAAAAAACACTTCATTAACACTTACCTCCATTAGCCAGATTAGTTTTCAGGAAACACCCACCTGTAAATTCACAAATCAATTGTGGGCAGTTTCAAAGTCGAAATGCAAGACTAACAAATGTTGCGCTTCCTATAAGCCCTGAGCAATTAAAGTCGTATGTTTAGGCACAAAATTCTAGAAAATAATCAGATTCGGACAATACGAATGCGCATCCAAGCTTAACCTTACTAAATACCATCAACAGTTTCATATTCTCCAGCTTCTCTCAAGGTAAACTTAAGATCTTCTTTGCCAACTATTTCTGAGTCAATTAAGACATCAAAAGAAATAAAATTACCGCCACTAAAATCAAAGCATATTGGTACTACAATTTCAAAAGCTGTCTCACTGCGAACAATGTAACTAAGGTTGCATTGAGGAATATCATCTTTTTTATTTCTTCTAAACCTTTTTGGAACAATTTTAGGCGCTATTTGCTCTAGCCTCCCTTTAGAATACACAATGATGTTTGGCATTAATCCGCTACTGCCAATCGTAAAGAAAATACTGTAGTTTTCCCTTTCAAGCTTATAAGACAGAACGATTTCTTTCTCAAGCTTCACCTTTGGGTTATTGATAATCCCGCTCGCTACCTCAACAACTTTTTCATTCCCTTCCAAAGAAATATAACGAAAAGTATCTGTATACCGCTGGCATGAGACGGTCAAAGTTAAAAATATAACTACTATGATATATTTCAATCTATCTATTCCTTCTTTCCAAAACATTTACTATGCAAAGGCTTGCCAACACCTTAATAGAAGCCTAAGTCGATGAGGGCGTGCCCCCCTCACTGAGCGCCGATTTTGAATGGATGCCACATGAGATTTTCCTTAATGACGTGGCGATACTCCTTTTGGATCAACCACTATCTCATCAGAACAATTATGGTAGCCGTTACAAGTCTTAAATACTCCCGTAATGTCATAAAGCTGGCTCGGCTTTTCCCGATTTAAATAGACATCAGCTTGTTCTACATTTAACTTAACAGAACTATATATAACTTCCCCTTTACTATAGAGAGAAAGCCAATAGAATCCCCTTGTGTACATCAAATACCCTGTAACCCTTATTTTTTTCCCATCATAATTATCACCAACACTTAACAATTTTGGTAATGAAACTTGAGATATCTTTTCAGATGCCAACACTAAGTCTGAGAAAAAAAATAAAAACAATGCAAAAAAACACTTCATTAACACTTACCTCCATTAGCCAGATTAGTTTTCAGGAAACACCCACCTGTAAATTCACAAATCAATTGTGGGCAGTTTCAAAGTCGAAATGCAAGACTAACAAATGTTGCGCTTCCTATAAGCCCTGAGCAATTAAAGTCGTATGTTTAGGCACAAAATTCTAGAAAATAATCAGATTCGGACAATACGAATGCGCATCCAAGCTTCAACTTAGATAAATCGAAATGGTACTCACGGGAAGGTGTTAACCCAGTAAACGCTCGCACTGAGTCAAGTTGGCGCGTCGCCTTTTATGAAGATGTTCGCAGTAATCTGTCATCGCTTGCTTTCGCCCCACCGCGCCATGGAAGACCTTCGTAAATTGCGTAGTGAGCTTGAGCCAATTGTCTGGCTCTATTTGCAACCGTGTCAGCAATGGCTGGCTATCGCTGATATAACCCCGCTTATCTGCACGCACGCATCGGCCAGTTAATTCAACCAGCTGTATGTAATAGGTCAGCTCAAACGGCAACCCTTTAGGCATGTGCTTTCTTGGATTGCCCGCAAAACGTAGTAAGCTTTTGGGTTGCTTGCCTTGCTGTGCATGTTCAATACGCACCTTAATACTCGTGTAGTCCGACGCTTTCGGTGTCTCTGCCATTTTGGCTCTGACTGGGTTCAGGTCAACATACGCCAGGCACGCTGCCAGTGCTGCTTCATCCAGTAAGGCCTGTGACTTAAATCGCCCTTCCCAAAACCGGCCTGTGCAACCATCTTCTTTATTAGCTTTGCGCGCAATATCTTCATTAAGCACCCTCATAAACCAGCTGATGCTCGCAAGACGTATTCTGAATTCAGCAATATCAGCTGCCAGCATGCTGTATTCGGATACGCTCAGCTCATCACCACGAATGAACTTGTGCGTCAACCAGTTGCCCTTAAACAGTTTATGCCAGCGAAGCACTATCGCTTTATCTGATAACCTTTGTGCTTTCTTATCATCCACATACAACACGATATGCGTATGATTGCTCATAACGGCATAGCCACACACATCAATGCAAAACACCTTCGCAAGGGTCAGCAATTTTTCCTCAACCCAGTCTCGCCGATGTTCATAAGACTTGCCCGTGACGCGGTCTTTGCCGCACAGAAATGCCCGGCGAACACACCGGGATATGCAGTGGTAGTACTTAGTGTCTGATAAGCTGACCTGCTTCTTCCTTGCCATTGGCATAATCTAGCATCCTCAATCCATTGAGCATTACCTAAAGGTAGACGGCGTACATTCCGTACGCCAGTTTAGGGTGGGTGTCCATGTAACTTTCATTTAAACCATTCATCCCCCACCCAAAAACCCAGACTGAATGTCTAAGATTTTGGGTGGGTGTCCATGGCAGGTTCATTCAAGTTGAACCAGCCAGTAACTATCTTGGTTTGCTCTGTTGTATTTTTTCAAAAATATGAAGCGCTTTCTCATGCCCTAACTCCGCAGCTCTTCTTATATAATCTTTAAGTTTTTCGATATCCTGCTTTTCCCTATAGATCATAGCCAAATTAAAAGCTGCCCTTGCATTATCAAGTGAATAAGCCATTTCATAATACTCACTTGCTTTACCTATATTTCTTTCAACATATTCACCCTGATAGTATAAGTCACCCAAAAACATCATAGAACTCTCGTTGCCGAGACTAATAGAGCTATTGAATTTTTCGAGAGCCAAGTTCAACTCCCCTTTATAAAAAAGATCAAACCCGATAAAATAACTTGATATACCACTCTCATCCAACCCTTCTATATCTTCAAATATATCAACAGCCTTATGGCGATTAACACTCACCTCACCACTTAGAAATAATATCTGACCTTTTAACCTATAGTACCTAACTCTGTTTCTTTCACCTTTTATATAGTCGTTAGATATAAGACTCAAGTAATACAGACTTTCCTTATATCTATCTCGATAAAACTCTAACTCTGCCAAGTTCTGAGCGGCCGCTTCAACTCCACCTTCAAGCGCAATTTTAAAAAAGCTTTCAGATTTAATTACCATACTTTCATCTTTTGACAGAAGGTATGACACTCCGATTAAATTGAAAACATCATAATACTCCCTTGTACCTACTTCAAGAGAGGAAGCCATTTCCTTTAAGCGCAATTGAATACGTTCATCTGACAATTTCCCCCCACCTTTAACCAACCCATCCAAATGCGCTTTAATTTTTTCTACATCACCTTCTAAAGAGGGATTAGAAAAAGAGAAATTAGAACACAAAGAAAAAAACAAAAATAATAAAAATCTATTCATATCTTTTACTCTTCACAAAAGACTTAGGTATCCCCAGCATATCTTGTATATATATAAAAACATCTCCATCAACCACCGTTGTTTGGGGCGTAGTCGCCTTAATTATATTTCTGCTAGGTTTTCATGAGACACCCACCTGTAAGGGTTTTCATAAGACACCCACCTGTAAATTTACAGACCAATTGTGGGCAGGTTCAATAAAGAATTGCAAGACTATCAAATACGGCGCTTCCCATAAGCTATGAGCAATTCAATTCGTATGTTTAAGCACGAAATCTTGAAGAATAACTAGATTCAGACAATACGAATGCGCATCCAAGCCTTAGCTTAGATAAATGAGGGTTTTCATGAGACACCCACCTGTAAATTTACAGACCAATTGTGGGCAGGTTCAAAGTCGAATTGCAAGACTAACAAATGTTGCGCTTCCTATAAGCTCTGAGCAATTAAAGTCGTATGTTTAAGCACGAAATCCTAGAAAATAATCAGATTCGGACAATACGAATGCGCATCCAAGCCTCAACTTAGATAAATCGAAATGGTACTCACGGGAAGGTGTTAACCCAGTAATCGCTCGCATTGAGTCAAGTTGGCACGCCGCCTTTTGTGAAGATGCTCGCAGTAATCTGTCATCGCTTGCTTTCGCCCCACAGCGCCATGGAAGACCTTCGTAAATTGCGTAGTGAGCTTGAGCCAGTTGTCTGGCTCTATTTGCAACCGTGTCAGCAATGGCTGGCTATCGCTGATATAACCCCGCTTATCTGCACGCATGCATCGGCCAGTTAATTCAACCAGCTGTATGTAATAGGTCAGCTCAAACGGCAACCCTTTAGGCATGTGTTTTCTTGGGTTACCTGCAAAGCGCAGTAAGCTCTTAGGTTGCTTTCCTTGCCGTGCATAATCAATACGTTTTTTAATGCTGGTGTAGTCTGACGTTTCCGGTGTCTCTGCCATTTTGGCTCTGATTGGGTTCAGGTCAACATAAGCCAGGCACGCTGCCAGTGCCGCTTCATCCAGCAAAGCCTGTGACTTGAATCGCCCTTCCCAAAACCGGCCTGTGCAACCATCTTCTTTGTTTGCCCGGCGGGCAATATCTTCATTAAGCACCCGCATAAACCAGCTGATGCTCGCAAGACGTATTCTGAATTCACTGATGTCTGCATCAAGCATACTGTGCTCTGACTCGCTAAGCTCATCACCATTAATGAATTTGTGCGTCAGCCAGCTACCTTTGAACAGCTTATGCCAGCGAAGCACTATTGCTTTATCTGATAACCTTTGTGCTTTCTTATCATCCACATACAACACAATATGCGTATGATTGCTCATAACCGCATAGCCACACACATCAATGCAAAACACCTTCGCAAGGGTCAGCAATTTTTCCTCAACCCAGTCTCGCCGATGTTCATAAGACTTGCCCGTGAGGCGATCTTTACCGCACAGAAATGCCCGACGAACACACCGGGATATGCAGTGATAGTACTTAGTGTCTGATAGGCTGACCTGCTTCTTCCTTGCCATTGGCATAATCTAGCATCCTCAATCCATTGAGTATTACCTAAAGGTAGACGGCGTACATTCCGTACGCCAGTTTAGGGTGGGTGTCATTATAACTACCCCCCACTTTAGGGTGGGTGTCCTTATAACTACCCACCGGGATATACAGTGGTAGTACTTAGTGTCTGATAAGCTGACCTGCTTCTTCCTTGCCATTGGCATAATCTAGCATCCTCAATCCATTGAGCATTACCTAAAGGTAGACGGCGTACATTCCGTACGCCACTTTAGAGTGGGTGTCCTTATAACTTTATCTGCTTCTTCCTTGCCATTGAGCATTACCTAAAGGTAGACGGCGTACATTCCGTACGCCAGTTTAGGGTGGGTGTCCTTATAACTGGTGTTGGTTGCCCTTAAACAGTTTATGCCAGCGAAGCACTATCGCTTTATCTGATAACCTTTGTGCTTTCTTATCATCCACATACAACACGATATGCGTATGATTGCTCATAACCGCATAGCCACACACATCAATACAAAACACCTTCGCAAGGGTCAGTAATTTTTCCTCAACCCAGTCTCGCCGATGTTCATAAGACTTGCCCGTGAGGCGATCTTTACCGCACAGAAATGCCCGACGAACACACCGGGATATGCAGTGATAGTACTTAGTGTCTGATAGGCTGACCTGCTTCTTCCTTGCCATTGGCATAATCTAGCATCCTCAATCCATTGAGCATTACCTAAAGGTAGACGGCGTACATTCCGTACGCCACTTTAGAGTGGGTATCCTTATAACTTTATCTGCTTCTTCCTTGCCATTGAGCATTATCTAAAGGTAGACGGCGTACATTCCGTACGCCAGTTTAGGGTGGGTGTCCATGTAACTACTACTCATGGCAGGTTCACTATCCCCCATCCAAAAACCCAGGCTGAACGTCTAAAATTTTGGGTGGGTGTCCATGCTAATTCTCAACGTACATTCCGTACGCCAATTTAGGGTGGGTGTCCATGTAACTACTTTATAAGACTTGCCCGTAACGCGGTCGTTGCCGCACAGAAATGCCCGGCGAACACACCGGGATATGCAGTGGTAGTACTTAGTGTCTGATAGGCTAACCTGCTTCTTCCTTGCCATTGGCATAATTTGTCATCCTCAATCCATTGAGTATCACCTAAAGGTAGACGACGTACATTCCGCACGCCACTTTAGGGTGGGTGTCCATGTAACTCATTAATGTTGTACATCATGAAATAAAAAAGTTTTCTGCATCTATGAGGAGTCTGATTCCTCCCTCAGAACTAGAAGAAACAATACGACAGCTGTTTAAGCAACAAAGGTCGGCAATCGAAGAAAATTTTGAAAAAATGGGTGGTATCACTGCGACTACATTTAATGAACAGTCAAATCGCTTGATTGGTGTACTATCACTTTCAGAACTCAGCACAAACCTGCTTATGTGGTCACATTACGCACACTCCCATAAAGGATTCTGTATTGGGTTTGATAGTACAGCGCAGTTCTTTAATCAAAGACGAAGTGAAAGTGACGAGTTCTACCACTTGCGCAAGGTTGAATATTCTACACACAGGCCCACTAACCGTATGACTCAGCTTGATGGTACAAGCTTACTACTAGTCAAATCAGACGATTGGCACTATGAGCAAGAATGGCGTATGTGTGCTAGATTGAAAGACGCTGAAAAAGTCATTGAATCAACCCCTTACCCAATACACCTTTTTGAGTTTCCAAGGACAGCTGTCAAGGAAGTAATTCTCGGGGCATGTATAGAAAATGATTTTAAAAATCAATTGCTAGCCATAATAAGAAAAAAGTACAGCCATGCTACTGTGAAACAAGCTCATATTTCACCAACAGAGTTCAAGCTAGAATTCACTGTGCTCTAAGTAACCTAAGCGGTACGTCAGATATTAAATGGGGTTAATTCCTTTTAAGCCTTTTAGGTGAATAATTACCCCCAGCTCTCAATAATTGCTGTTTTGCTACGCATCGTGAATACCCACTCCTTGCCTGCTTTTTCTTTTTCAAATAAGTTCAGCTCAACCAGGCCGTTTAAGGCATCTCGTGCGGTATTGTATGAGCAGCCCAGGTTTTCTTTCACATTAACCGCTGTAAACTGCTTGGTCTTACCGCTTTTTGCCACCATAAACAGCGTTTTTTGTTTGTCACTGAGCTTACTGAACAGGCCCGAGTCCCATAGCCAGCGGGTGAACGCTTCAGACTCTCTCAGGTTATTCTCATAGGCATGCTTAAATTCGCCAATCGCACGACCTACAATTTTGCACTGGTAGTCAATGAAGTAGGTTAGATCCAGGTCATCCGTTTCAGTATATAAATAGCTTTTTCCATATTGGATAGGGGCTGCTTTAAGTAGCACGCTGATGGCTATATACCTGAAAGCCGCGTAGTCATTTTTGAACATGTACCAGTAAAATAACGAGCGCGCTACACGGCCATTTCCATCCCTGAATGGGTGCTCAAAGCCAATCACAAAGTGCATAACGATTGCTTTGATAAGCGGATGCAAATAGTGACTGCTTTCGACATCCTGATGGTCCTGATTTACCCAGGCAATAAACTGCTCCAGCCGCTCGTGAATTCGGTTGGCTGGCGGTGGGGTATGTACCGTGTTGCCCTCAGCATCAGCCACTTCAACATCATCTGTCTGCCTGAACGCGCCGGGGTGGTATTTTTCATCATCTATCGACTCCACACCGATTTGGTGCATGGACTGAATAAGGTCAATGGACAACCGTTTGTGGCGGTTTTGCCAGGCGAATTGCATCATTTTAAAATTGCCAATGATCATTTTCTCGTCTGGCGTCCTTGGCTTTCTTGCTCGCTTGAGCAGATCTTTTGCCACTTTTGTTGTGGTAGCAGCCCCTTCCAGTTGGCTGCTACTAATGGCTTCGTCCTCGATTAGGTCATTAAGCAGATATTCAAAGTGTTTTTCTTCGCCTACTTTACTGCACATGTACTCGAGTGAGGCGCTGGTTGCATGCCTGTCTGCCTCTGAGATTGCCTTCTGCATGGTCGGTGTCAGATAGAAACGGGCCTGCCGCTCGGGTTCATCCAATGGCAGTACCGGGCTCAGCTGTTTACTTCTGGCTTTCTTTATAAGGCTCCAGGCAATGTCCAGTTCCAGCCCTTTTGGCAGACGAAACCGTAATTCGTCATAGTGCAGATAGCGCCCCTTGTCATCAACCACGGAGGCGTGATCAAAATAACGGGAGAGCTCTTTAGGGGCATGCTCAGTGATCCAGGTTAGTGGATCAGTGTGAGTCAATTGCGGTGGATGCTTAATCATATACTTATCTCAAAATACCTGGATTTTGAGATAAGTATATTATAAAGATAAAAGATATGTCTCAAAAATATCACAAATTGAGATATAATTCCTGTTAATGTCCATAAACCTCACGGTCTCAACTACACATCTTCCCCGACGGGTTTTCATGAGACACCCACCCGTAAATTCACAGACCAATTGTGGGCAGTTTCAAAGTCGAAATGCAAGACTAACAAATGTTGCGCTTCCTATAAGCTCTGAGCAATGAAAGTTGTATGTTTAAGCACGAAATCTTGAAGAATAATTAGATTCGGACAATACGAATGCGCATCCAGCCCTGAACTTAGGTAAGTTGAATTGGTGAATAAAGAAAAAGGTGTTAACCCAGTAATCGCTCGCACTGAGTCAAGTTGGCACGCCGCCTTTTATGAAGATGTTCACAGTAATCTTTCATCGCTTGCTTTCGCCCCACCGCGCCATGGAAGACCTTCGTAAATTGCGTAGTGAGCTTGAGCCAATTGTCTGGCTCTATTTGCAACCGTGTCAGCAATGGCTGGCTATCGCTGATATAACCCCGCTTATCTGCACGCATGCATCGGCCAGTTAATTCAACCAGCTGTATGTAATAGGTCAGCTCAAACGGCAACCCTTTAGGCATGTGTTTTCTTGGGTTACCTGCAAAGCGCAGTAAGCTCTTAGGTTGCTTTCCTTGCCGTGCATAATCAATACGTTTTTTAATGCTGGTGTAGTCTGACGTTTCCGGTGTCTCTGCCATTTTGGCTCTGACTGGGTTCAGGTCAACATACGCCAGGCACGCTGCCAGTGCCGCTTCATCCAGCAAAGCCTGTGACTTGAATCGCCCTTCCCAAAACCGGCCTGTGCAACCATCTTCTTTATTGGCCCGGCGGGCAATGTCTTCATTGAGCACCCGCATAAACCAGCTGATGCTCGCAAGACGTATTCTGAATTCACTGATGTCTGCATCAAGTATACTGTGCTCTGACTCACTCAGCTCATCACCACCGATGAACTTATGAGTCAAGTTGGCACGCCGCCTTTTATGAAGATGTTCACAGTAATCTTTCATCGCTTGCTTTCGCCCCACCGCGCCATGGAAGACCTTCGTAAATTGCGTAGTGAGCTTGAGCCAATTGTCTGGCTCTATTTGCAACCGTGTCAGCAATGGCTGGCTATCGCTGATATAACCCCGCTTATCTGCACGCATGCATCGGCCAGTTAATTCAACCAGCTGTATGTAATAGGTCAGCTCAAACGGCAACCCTTTAGGCATGTGTTTTCTTGGGTTACCTGCAAAGCGCAGTAAGCTCTTAGGTTGCTTTCCTTGCCGTGCATAATCAATACGTTTTTTAATGCTGGTGTAGTCTGACGTTTCCGGTGTCTCTGCCATTTTGGCTCTGACTGGATTCAGGTCAACATACGCCAGGCACGCTGCCAGTGCCGCTTCATCCAGCAAAGCCTGTGACTTGAATCGCCCTTCCCAAAACCGGCCTGTGCAACCATCTTCTTTATTGGCCCGGCGGGCAATGTCTTCATTGAGCACCCGCATAAACCAGCTGATGCTCGCAAGACGTATTCTGAATTCA